>CALWTY010000041.1 GCA_944384585.1 uncultured Clostridia bacterium
AGACGGGCGAAAGCGGGGCGCGATGCGGACAATGGCAGGCTGTGCAGACGGGCGAAAGCGGGGCGGGATGCGGACAAATGGCAGGCTGCGCAGACGGACGGAAACGGGCGTGCTGCGGACAATCGGAGGGGATTCGACAGCGAGAAGCGGAGGAGGGAACAGGGTCAGTAGATCCGTTTGCTGACGACCTTTCCGTCCCGCCACTCAAGATCAATCGCTTTGCCGCCCCGCAGCCGAAGCCCCTTGACAAAGCCGTTCGGCCATTCCTTCGGGAGCGCGGGCAGCAGGATCGGCTCGTCGCCGTGGCTCTGCACCAGCATTTCCGCGATGCCGGCGGCAATGCCGAAATTGGCGTCGATCTGAAAAGGCGGGTGCGCCGTCATCAGATTCGGGTATGCGCCGCCGCCGTGACGGTAGGCGCAGCCGACGTCATCTGTCGGCTGAAGCAGCCGACGAAGGAGGCGGTAGGGCTGCTCGCGGTCCCGGAGCCGCGCCCACAGACAGATTTTCCAGGCGATACTCCAGCCCGTCCCCTCAAAGCCGCGCCGCCGCAGCGAGATCTCGCAGGCCCCGGCCGTTTCGGGGGCTGCTTCGGGGGTGATGAGCGCCGCCGGATACAGTCCGTAGAGATGGGAAAGGTGACGATGCCCGGGATCGTCCTCCTCATAGTCCCGCCTCCATTCGCAGAGCTGACCGTATTGTCCGATGCGGAAGGGGGGAAGGCGGGAAAGCGCCTCTTCGATCGCCCCCTTCAGCGGATGCTCCGGCGCGGCGAGCGCGAACGCCTTGAGGCAATTGCCGAACAGCTCCCGCAGAATGGCGACGTCCATCGTCGGAGCGCTGTCAAGCGCATAGGAGCTGCCGCCGAGCCGGAAGCGGTTTTCAGGGGAGATCGAGGGGGAGGTGACAAGGAGGCCGTTTTCATCCTCCGTCAGGAAATCGAGGTAGAAGCGTGCCGCCTCCGTCATGATCGGGAGCGCCGTATCGGTCAGAAACGCCTTGTCCCCGGTGAACAGATAATGCTCCCAAAGAGCCTCGCAGAGCCATCCCGACGAGAGCGGCCACAGAGCGTAGCCGGTGCAGTCTCCCTTGCGGGTGGGAGAGCCGACCGGCGCGGTCTGCGCCCAGAGATCGGAGTTGTGATGGCTGACCCAGCCGCGGCATTGATAATGCACCTTCGCCGTCTCCCTGCCCCGGATTGCGAGATTTCCGATCCAATCAAAAAGAGGGCGGGACATCTCGGGGAGCGCGCAGACTTCGTTCATCCAATAGTTCATCTGGGTATTGATGTTGACGGTGTAGTTGGAGCTCCACGGCGGCCGAAGCTCCGCGTTCCAGATCCCCTGTAAATTGGCGGGCTGCGTGTCGGGGCGGGAGGAGGAGATCATGAGATAGCGGGTGTATTGGAAGGCGAGCGCAAAAAGGGAAGGATCGTCCTCTTCCGTTGCTCTGATGAGCCGTTGATCGGTAGGAAGCTCCTCCGCGGGCGTATGGCCGAGATCGAGGGAGACACGGTCGAAGAAAGCGGCGTAATCGGCGGTGTGCGCCTCAAGCAGACGGCGGTAATCGGGTTCCGCGCGGCGGAGCGGCGCAAGTGCGCGTGCCACGGCATCGGCGTCGGGCAGCCGGAAGGGGTCCCGGAAGGAGGTGGCAAGGGAGACCAGCACCGTAAAGGCGGTCGTTCCCCGAACGGTGATGCGCTTGTCCGCGACCGTGACGCTTCCCTCGTCGGAGAGCAGCCTGACCTGGGCGGCAAAGCGCATGGCGGGGCTGTCGGCCTCGTTTCCGTAGACCGTCGGCTCGGGGGCGTCCTCATAGGGAGGCAGATCGATCTCGGGGGCAAGCCCGCGCGCAGGACAAGCCGATCCTCCTCTTCTCCGACCCGGAAGCGGAGGGGGGAGGTGAGGGTGACGGTCGCCTCCCAATCGGGAGCGCCGGTTTTTTCGGCGCGGATGACCAGCAGCTCGGCGGGACGGGAGCAGAAGACGGTGGTCGTCCAGCGCTGTCCCCCGCAATGAAATTCCGTGCGGCAGACGGCGCGTCCGATATCCAGCTCACGGCGGTATTGACTGACCTCGCCGGGCAGCTTTGTCTCAAGAAAGAGGTCTCCGAAGGGAAGATAGGCTTCCGTCCATTCCCCCAGCATCTCCTCGTTGGCAAGCCGATGCGCGGCCTCATAGTCCTCCTCCCGCAGGAGGCGGCGCAGCTCCATGAGATGGGAGACGGCACCGAGGCGGTTCTTTTCCTTCGGATAGCCCGACCACAGGGTGTCCTCGTTGAGGGAAATCCTCTCCCGTCCGGGAATCCCGTATACCATCGCGCCGATCCGTCCGTTTCCGAGGGGAAGCGCCTCCTCCCAGCGTGCGGCGGGCCGGCGGTACCATAACAGATGCTTCATCGGTTTTTCTCCCTTTGCTTAATGTTTCTGTTGGATATTATACCCTCGTTGTCCCCCGCTGTCAATTTGATGATCGGGATTCTGCTGATTTTTAATGTCCGGGAGGGAAGGAATCCGTAAATTCGAAATTCCGGCGGGCGATCTGTCGGAACGGACGCGGCTACCGACGGCAGGAAGGGCTTGCGCCTTGTCGCCGGTTCTTGCGGCAACGGCTTGCCGGCCTCACAATCGCGCAGGCGGCAAGAGGACATTTAAACCGATTCAGGACGAAAGCGGAGGCTTTCGGAGAGGGATCCGATCGACTGCCGGGGGCGGAATCGGAAGCCCGATCTCCGATCCTCCCGCGGGCAGCGTTCCGCCGTCATCGTCTGCGGGGGCGGACGACGGAAACCCGATCTCCGATCCTCCCGCGGACAGCGTTTCGCCGGTATCGACGGACGGCAGGACCCCGATCCTCGGTCCTCCCCGCACGCACTCGTCGGTTTTCGGTGTGAACAGAAGGAGATTTACACGGTCTGCCGATCGGGGAGGGCAACGACGGCGGGGTTTCCTGCCTTAAAGGGGGAATTCCGGTGTTGCGGAACAGATCCACGCCCTCCCTGTCACGCAAGACTAGCCCGGTCGGAGGGTAGGCGGAAGTTGCTGACGGGGAGTTTTGCCGTGTAACCGATTCGACGACCGGGATTTGTGCAATCTGCTCGAATCCGAGGGGTGTCTTTGCACTAATCAAACAAAATTCAATAAGGAACTTGACAAAACAAAAATAAATGATATAATATAATCATAAATTCAATTATAAACGATAATAAATAACAATAAAGAAAGGAAGATCCGAGATAAAATTCAAAAGAAGCCTGACGGGATTGACGCTGTTCCTTTTGGCGCTGACACTTGTTCTGCCTGCGTCTGCCTCGATCAACGACGGCCTGTACAGCTATTACGCCTTCGATTCCGATGCCGCCGACGCCCTGGAGAACAACCATCTTGAGCTGAAGCGGCAGGATGCGATCGTGACGGAAAATGCGGCCTGCGGCAGCGGCTTTCTCACCATCAACGGCGCGGACGACGTTCTTGCGCTGGTAGGGCGGGATGCCTACGGCCCGTATTTTGACGACGATGAGATGACCGTTGCGCTGTGGATTCGCCCCGACGCTGCCAAGGCGAGCGGATGGGGGACGATCGTCGGCTTCGGCACGGGGGGAAACAACGACTATTTCCGGCTGGTGTTCGATTATGCAACCTGTCAGATCGCCTTTTATTTTCAAAGCACGGGGGAGACATATACCGTAGAATATCCGGCGGAGTCGCCGCTCAACCTTAAGGACGGGGAATGGCATCATGTCGCCTTTACTGCGGTCATCAACGAGGCGCCGGTCTTTTATATCGACGGGAAGGCTTATCCCGACGACGTCGAGATCACGCGGTTTATCGGAGATCCCACCGGCGGATATTTTGTTCTCGGTGCAATGAACGATATGGTGGTCGATGTGTTCCTCGGCGGGATGGATGACTTCAGAATCTATACCAGAGCGCTGTCTGCCGATGAAATCGCGGAGCTTGTCTCCATGAAGGGGACGACGCCGGAAGCTCCGACCGTGCCCGTCACCACGCAGCCTCCCGCGCCCGTCACCGACAAGCAGACCGATCCGCCCGTCACCACCGAGCGGGTTGTCGCCTCACAGACCGACGAGATGACGACTTCGTCTCCAGCCTCAACCGAGCCGCCGTCCGGACAGAACGGCGGGAGCGTGCTTCCGGCGGTGATTGCCGTTGCCGTCATCGTGATCGCGGCGGTCGCTGCCGCAGTGATCGTCAGAAAAAAGATAAACGGTCGGGGGGCTGCCTGAAGCGAGGGTGGCTCGCCCCGCGCTCCGGCGTTCTTATTCCCCGAAACCGATAATGTATCAGAAAGGAATCATCAAAATGAAACGGACAATCGGATTACTGCTCGCCGCGCTGCTTCTGATGCCGCTCGCTCTTCATGCCTCCGCGGCCTCCGTGCCGGAGGATATGATCCTGTACTTTGCCTTTGACGAAGCGTCCGGTAAGGACTTAATTGACGGAAAGGGCGGAAACAAGCTGACCCTTGACAGGGAATCCCGCCGCGTCGAAGGGCGGATCGGCAGCGGAGCGGTCTCCTTCGACGGAAGCACGGATCAGGTGCTTCAGACCAATTCCGGCATGAGACAGGATCTGACCCTGATCAATACCGGGAACGCTTTTACTGTTTCGCTCTGGGTCAGATTTGAGGCGGGACAGGCGGAAAAGGGCGACCAGACGCTGATCGGCTGGGGCGCGGCGACAGACTATGTCCGTCTCTTCGTCCAGGGCGGATCGCAGAATCTCGGCCTGCAGACGGCAGGGGGCTATCCCTACGCCTTTAACCATAATCCCGACGTCGTCGGGGAGGACAAGGCTATCCTGCTGCTTGATTCGGATGAGTGGCACCATATTGCCGTGATCTATGACGGTGCCGCCAAAAAGGTCACCTTCCTGATCGACGGCCGCACCTATGAAGGAATTCCGTCTCCCGAGACCGATTGGGCGGATACCTCGTACTCGATCGAGGCGATGAAGGATTGGTTCACGCTCGGCTCGATGAACGATAAAAGCACCGCCAATTTCAAGGGGATGATGGACGATGTAAGGGTCTATGACCGCGTTCTGCGGGAAGAGGAGCTTCTTGCGCTGATGAAGCTCGGCACGCCGCAAGAGCCGGAGCCGGATACCCCCGCCGTCCCCGAAACCTTGGATGCCTTCACGGCAGCGCTCGCCGCGGTTCTCGGTTCCGGCGCGGCGGCAGCGGTCTTCCGTCGCCGCAGGTAGACCCGCGGCTGAAAAACAGCAAGCATCGGAAGGGTCGCGATCTCTTCGGGATCCTGCGGCCCTTCCCGCCCCGGAGGGGAATTCAAAATACTACAGGAGAGGTCTGCCGGCTGCTGCGGCCGGAGACGGCAACGATATGATCAGAAAAATACTGTCTGTGCCGGCGCTCCTCCTTCTGATGCTGGCCGCGCTGGTTACGGCGGCGTCCTGCAGCAGAGAGGGAAAGGAGGATCCGGACGATCCGATGAACGACGCTTTTTGGCTGAAGAAGGAGAAGGTTTTCTCTCCCGCCGATCTGCCGCACTCCGACGGAGAGCCCGACGTTTCCGCGCTCTATGCCGAGCTTCGGCGCGACCGGCCGGAAAACGTTGTGCTGGAGGCGGGGGAGCAGCTCCTTGCTCTTTCTCCGCGGGGAGACGGCAGCTATCAGCTTCATGTCTGGCTCTTTGGAAACGGAGACTATGTCCCGATGTTCACAACCGACAGGGAGCTTGTGCCCGGCATGGGGTATGTGACCGCGTGGGAAGCCGGGGAGGAAGACGGAAGCTGACGGGCGGGCAAGGGGAAGAATCGCTTTACACTGACCTGCACTGCGCTGACAGAGGGGATCATCCGCTTCTCTCTGGTGCTTGAGCTTGGGGAGGAGCTGCCGCTTACCGGGATGGATATCGGCTTTGCGATAGAGGGCGGAGCGGAGATCTCCTACGGACAGATGTCGGTCAGCATATACGGAAATCTCTGGGGCTATGACGCCGTAGGCGTCGGGATGCCGGCGGCGTATCTCTGGGATCGGGGACGGGAGGCGGCGATCCTCTTTGATCCGGGCAGGATGACCTGGATGAAACGGGGCGTGTATACCCTGCCGCAGAACGGCTCCGTCGACGTGGCAAAACGGGAGGGAGCGGATGTGATCGGGATCTGCTACGGCTTTGATCATCGGGGAAATCCGATCCGAAGCGGCACGCTTGCCGCAGGGGAAACGATGCGGGTGGACTTCAGCCTCCGTGCCGGGCTGGCAGGAAAACGCAGCGGCGTGGCGGCGATCTCAAGGAAAGCCGAGCTGCTTGCCCCTCTGCATCCTACGATGGTGACGGAGCCTCCTGCGGTGCGGGAGGATCTGAAGGCATCCGTGACCCTGAGCTGGGAGAGCTTTGCCGACGGGACGGCAACGGCGCTTCTGCACCCGCTGGCATACAACGAGGTGGTGATGCGGCTTCGCGATCCGATCCTGTCCTCCGAGAAGCGTGCTTCCCGTTATTATGTGGGCTGTCCGCGCAGATCGGAGGATCGGTATGCCTCCTCCGACTTTTCCTGCAACAACGATTGGCTTTCCTCCATGGCTGCCTATAACCGCATCAGACAGCGCGGGGATGTGGCGGCCGTGGTCAGCGCCAAGATGGATGCGCTGCAGTTCTTCTACGATCCGCAGGCGAACATGATCCGTCACGGCTTCCGGGCGGGCAATCTGGTCGGACCGTATGAGATGCCGTGGCAGAACTTTTTCTTTCACACGGAAACCTATCGCGCCTCGATGCTGTCGGACAGGGCGGATTACAGCCCCGCTGCCATGGCCAATCTCCTCTCCTCCGTTGAGGGCTTGACAGAGCTGGTGCAAAAGTGCGATTATGTTCTTCCGCAGTGGATCGACCCGATCACAAAGACGGCGGAGACGCAACAGGATGTGCCCGCCCTCGGCGTCGTCTATGAGCCGTGGCAGATCGGTTCCTATGCCTATCTTCTTGTGAAGGCCTATGACATCACGGGCTTGCGTCGCTTGCTCGAGCTTGCCTCCGAGGCGCTGACCGAGGTGATCGAAGAGGTCCGGTTCACCGTCAGCAATGAGATCTATACCAAAGAATATACCGACAGCGCCGGGTTTCCCATCACCGAGCTGGCGGGAACCGCCAACGGCACCTATGCGGCCTACCGACTCTTTGAGCTGACGGGGGAGGCAAAATATCTCTCCTATTCCGAGGCGTTTTTCGGAATGCTCAGTCAGCTCACCTTCTGGTATGACGACAACCTGATCGAGGCTGCCGAGGGAGGCTCGATCCTCGGACTGTTTGAGCCGCATGGCGGCGCGAGCCTGGCCTGCCCGTGGGAAACGATCGAGGCGCTTCTGCCGCTGACCGAAATTCTTGACGCGACGGGGGACTACCGCTTCAACGATCTGATGCTTGCGCTCTTCAACTGCCAGCGGATCAGCTCCTTCAGCTTTTATCCCGTGACCTGGTGGGAAGAACACTTCGGAAATCAGGCGGCCTTTGACGACGCCGATTTCCATTACATTCCCACAGAGCCTCTGTATCACTCCTTCACGGGCGGAAACAGCGATTACGGAGCGCTGTATATGTCGTCGATCTCATTCCGGAACTACCTGATGTACGAAGCGTTCGGCGGCTGCGACAACCCCGACGTGATGGTGCTCTGCACCGACGTGCAGGGGAGCTTTGAGGCGGCCTTCCGCGGGGCTGAGCGGAGCTTTATCCTCTATAACCCCACCTCCCGCGAGGTGACGGTGCGCTTTAAGCAGAAGGAGCTGCCCGACGGAAGCTATACCGTGACGGGACTTGTGGAAAAGACCTCCTATACCGCGGAGGAGCTGCGCGCCGGTGTGCAGGTCTCCGTGCCCGCCCGCACCGGGCTTCGGATCGGGTCGGTCTCGGACGATACTACCCGTCTTGCGGAGGCGCGGCAGGATGTTCTGACGCGTTATCGTATGGCGGCTGCCTATCACGCCGTGGTCGAATCGGTGCAGGAGTACGCCGGGGAGATTCTGACGGACCTCTTTCCCGACGCGGGAGAGGAGGAGCTGCGGACGGCCTGTGAATATGTTCTGACCTATGTCGAATATGAGGAGGCGATTGCTTACGCGCTCGATTCCGAATCGGTCGGAGAGCTGATCGGATGCCTGACGGCGCGGAGCGCGCTCAACGGTCGTCAGAAAAGGCTCTATGCCGAAACGCCCGGGGTGCAGCTTCCCGAGGAGTATGAGACGCTGATCTACGCGGTCGATCGGGCGGCGGTGCTTTTCCGAAAGGGGAGCTGCAAGGAGTCATGGCTTCTCTGCGATTCGATCGTGAAAGCGATGGAAAACGGTACGGAACGGGAGCTTGCAAAGAGCCTGACGGAAACCGCCGGGGAAACCGGATAACAACGGAAAGACGCGCCGCGCCCTTATCGGGGCTGCGGCGCGCTTTTCTGAGGATTTTCGGCGTATTTTTCCCGATAGGAGGAGGGGGAAACGCCGAGGATGCTTTTGAAGCGGCGGGAAAAATAGAATTCGTCCTCGAAGCCGACACGATGGGACAGCTCTCTGATGCGGATCTCCTCGGTCGCGAGCAGCTCGGCGGCGCGGAGCACCCGGAATTCGTTGATATAGTGGGCGGGCGTTTTGCCGAATTCCGCGCGGAACTTGCGGAACAGCGTGCTTTCCGATACATTGAGCTTTGCGGCGAAGGCGGCATAATCGATCTTTTCGGTATAATGCTCGCAGACATAGGCGACGATCTCCTCCGCGAGCCTGTCGCGGTGCTCCTTCCAGACGCCGATGCGGAGGAGAAGATCGATCATCCGATAGATCTGGGAGAGATCGGCACAGAGGCTCTTCCGAAGGAGAAGCTGCGAGAGGATGTCCTCCGTCTCGTCAAGGCAGTGCTTCGGCATCAGCGGAGGGAAGGAATAGAGGCTGTCGAGGCGATGGGTGCCGTTGACGATCACGTCAAGGAAGACCCAGCGCGCCGAAATGACGCCGCTTTCGGGGCTGTCGTGATGGGTGAGATTCTGGATTACCGCCGAGGGCGCGATGAAAGCGCCTTTTCCGACGGTTTTCAGAAGCGGCCCGTCCCCGAGGCGGACGTCATACCACCCTTCAAGCGACTGCACCACCGAAAGACAGGGAAGGGTCTTGACGTGATGCAGTCCCTCCAATGAGCGGCAGAGATCTCCTGTGTTATAGTAGCGGATATCGATCGAGCGAACGGTCACGGCAACTCCTCCATTCTTGTTCTGACAATATAATACATGAATCTGAAATAATAGTCAATAGACAGGACAAAAAAACTGTGATAAAATCAGTTTATCAATCACAGGAGGAATCACGATGGAATTCTATACCGCTTGCAGCAAAAAAAGACCGATCCGTCTGTCGGAGCAGACCCGCCGATTCGCCATGGAATCGCTACAGGGGCGCTATGGAGACGATGCGATGAAAACCCCGTATGTCGAAATGTCGGAGATTCCAGGCTTTTCCGAGCTGTCTCATCAGGAGCAGAGCAACGCCGCCGTGCTGAAGCTGGCGCAGGAAGCTCCGATCCGCATCTGCGAGTATGAGTCGGTCAGCGGTGCCGCGACCGTCGGGCACGGTATGCGCTTTGCCGTTCCCGCCTACTATAACGGCAAGCCCATCCTGGATCATATCAGCCATCTGACGGTGGATTTCATGACTCCCGTCCGCCTCGGGGTGGATTATCTCGAAAAGAAACTGGACGATCGCACGACCGGGGAGACCGACCCCGTCAAGCTCGAGGAGCTCAACGGGATGAAGGTCGTCATCCGGGCGCTCCGCCTCTTTCACGGGCGCTATCTTGCCGCCCTCAAGGACGTCAAGCCGGAAAACTACGAAAATCTGAAGAACGTCCCCTTTCGTCCTGCCGCCAACTTCAAAGAGGCGGTGCAGAGCCTTTGGTTCACCTTTGCCTTTTTGCGTCTGCTCGGCAACTGGCCGGGGATCGGACGGATCGATCTGATCCTCGGGGAGTATCTCGACCGCGATCTGAAGGAGAGGCGCATCACGCTCGACGAGGCGAGGGAATTCCTTGCCGGCTTCTTCATCAAGGGCTGCGAGTGGATCGAGAGCACCCCCCCTCGCGGCAGCGGCGATGCGCAGCACTATCAGAACATCGTGCTGGGCGGCATCGACGAGGAGGGGCGCGAGGTCACGAACGAGGTGACCTATCTTGTGCTGGATATCGTCGAGGAGCTTCCCATCGGGGACTTCCCGATCACCGTCCGTGTAAACGAGCATTCTCCCGAACGGCTTCTGACCCGCATGGCGGAGGTCATCCGTCACGGAGGCGGCGTCGTCGCGGTCTACAACGAGCCGCTGATCCTGCGCTCCCTCGTCCGCTCCGGATATTCTGAACGGGAGGCCAGGCAGTTCGCAAACGACGGCTGCTGGGAGGTGCAGGTGCCGGGCAAGACCTATTTCCGCTACGTCTTTTTCGACGCGCTTCAGCTTCTGCTGAACGATACCCTCCGCCTCAATACCGACGAGCCGGCGGTTTACGACGACTTTGAAACGATGTATAAGACCTTCCTCTCGCATCTCGAAAACAAGCTGGAGGAGATCTATCAAGGCGCGATCGATTGGCATCTCTGCGGCGATCCGAGCGGCAGGTACTGGCGCAGAGGCTACGCCTCCTCCTCGGTCTCACTCTTTGAGGAGGGCTGCATCGAGAACGCCCGCTCCTACACGAGCTGCGGCACGAAGTATGTCTCGGTCTCCCCGCATATCGGCGGCGCACCCGATGTCGGCAACAGCCTGTACGCCATCGATCGCCTTGTCTTCCGCGAGAAAAAGGTCAGCTTTGCCGAGCTGATGAAGATTCTGCGGAATAACTGGGAGGGCGAAGAGGAGCTCAGACGTTATGTGTCGGATCAGTATGTCTATTACGGCAATGACGACGACGAGGCGGATTCCTACACCGTCCGCGTGATCGACGATTTCGCTGCGCTGACTGAGCAGTTCCGCGGCCGCTCCCCGATCTTCTTCCCGGCGGGCGTCAGTACCTTCGGTCGCCAGATTGACTGGCTTCCCTACCGCTGCGC
This sequence comes from uncultured Clostridia bacterium, assembly GCA_944384585.1. Lineage (GTDB taxonomy): Bacteria > Bacillota > Clostridia > Oscillospirales > CAG-272 > Colimorpha_A. The sequence continues at coordinate 11,054 of CALWTY010000041.1, forward strand.
CGTTCCGTTCGGACGGAAGAAGGGCGATATCCTCTCCGGCAATACTTCCCCGACGCCTGATACCGACTTTGAGGGCGCGACCGCCGTCATCCGCTCCTACTGCAAGATCGATCTGCTCCGTCAGCCCTGCGGCGCGGCGCTCGACGTCAAGCTGCATCCCGCGTCGGTGCAGGGAGAAAACGGCGTCGAGGCGCTGAAGGGGCTGATCCGCGGCTTTGTCAGGCTCGGCGGCTTCTTCATGCAGCTCGATGTTGCGGATGCAAACGCTCTGCTTGAGGCGCAGAAGCATCCCGAAAAATTCAAGACCCTTTCGGTTCGCGTGTCGGGCTGGAACGCTCGCTTCGTCACGCTCAGCGACCGATGGCAGCAGATGATCATCGAGCGAAGCACCCAGAAGAAGGTCTGATGGCAGAGCGGGATATGGCGGAACTGAACATAGTCAAAATTCAACGCTTTTCCACGCACGACGGTCCGGGCATCCGAACGGTGGTTTTCCTGAAGGGATGCCCTCTCCGATGCCGCTGGTGTCACAACCCCGAAACGCGGGAGGCAAGGCGGCAGATCTTCTGTCGGGAGAACGAATGTGTCGGATGCCGCCGCTGCGAGGCGGTCTGTCCCGTCGGTGCGCATCGGTTTGACGGGGAGAGACGGCATCGTTTTGAGGGAGACCGCTGCATCGGCTGCCACCGGTGTGTTCCCGTCTGCCCGGTCGGTGCGATCGAGGGAGTCGGACGGACCGTGACGACGGAGGAGCTGATGAAGACCGTCCTGCGGGACGAGCCGTTTTACGGCCAAATCGGCGGGCTGACTGTGTCGGGCGGAGAGCCGACGGCACAGGCGGAGGCCGTCCTCTGCCTGCTTGCCGAGGCGAAGGAGGCGGGGATCACGACGGCGATTGAGACCTGCGGCTTCTTCCCGGAGCGGTATGTCGCTCCGCTGTCCGAGGTCACCGACCTCTTCCTGTGGGATCTGAAGGACAGCTGCTCCGAGCGACATCGGGCCTATACGGGAGTCGGCAACGAGACGATCCTGCATCGCCTTTCCCTGGCGGACAAGACCGCGCGGGGCATTCTGCTGCGCTGCATTATGGTTAGGGGCGTGAACATGGACGATCGGAATTTCGAGGGGATCGCGCAAACCTTCCGACAACTCAGAAGCTGCATCGGCGTGGAGCTGCTGCCGTATCATGCCTACGGCGGATCCAAGGCGCAGCAGCTCGGCGGTGTTGACAACGGCAACCCCGAGTGGATTCCCACCGATGAGGAGGTAGAGAACGCCAAGGCCAGGCTGATTTCCCTCGGCTGTCGCGTGATATAAGGATTATATGCGATCGGGGAGGGGTTGTGCCGGATCGCCCGCCTCCCGCCGGCAAAGGCGAAAAAAGGCCGGGCGACGACCGAAGGTAAATCGACGACCGAAGGCGAATCGACGACCGAAGCCGGGACACATATCATGGAAAACACCGCGGAGGCACTCCGCGGTGTTTTTGCGGTTCGCGTGCGCGGCACTTCGGATCTTTCGCCGCCCGCCCCGGCTTTGCCCGGATCCCGCCGCGAGACAGTCGTGTTTTGCTTCCCTCGCCGCCCGGTGCCCGGCTTTGCCCGCTGCCGCCGGTTTTCGTCCGCCTCCCTTCGGGCGCTATGGCAACAAATTGAGAAATCTATGTCACAATATGGAGTTGTTATCCGGGCGCAGATGTGATATGATTATAGAGGAAAATGCTACTTTGTGCAGAGAGAAGGATGAGATCAATATGATACAGAAAACACCTCCGATGGGCTGGAATTCCTGGAACACCTTCGGAGAGAAAATCAGCGAGACCACGGTGAAGGAAGCTGCCAACGCTCTTGTTTCGACGGGGCTGAAGGACGCGGGCTATACCTATCTTGTGATCGACGACACCTGGGCTTTGCGCGAGAGAGATAAGAACGGAAAGCTGGTTCCCGATCCCGCCAAATTCCCGAACGGGATCAGGGCGGTCAGCGACTATGTTCACGGAAAGGGAATGAAGCTCGGAATTTATTCCTGCGTCGGCACCATGACCTGCGCGCAGTATCCCGGAAGCTATGAATACGAATTCGAGGACGCCGGGACCTTTGCGGAGTGGGGCGTTGACTTTTTGAAATACGATTACTGCTTCAAGCCCGCCTTCGAAAAGGGAGAGCTGCTCTATCGCCGTATGGGGCTGGCGCTCGCCAACTGCGGGCGGGATATCCTCTTTTCCGCCTGCTCCTGGGGCAACGACGACACGAAGAGCTGGATCAAGACGACGGGCGCGCATATGTGGCGCTCGACTCACGATGTGATGGACTCCTGGGAATCGGTGCGGATGCGGGCGAAGGAACAGTTTGACCTTCAGAAATATAACGGCCGCGGCTGCTTCAACGACATGGATATGCTGGTGGTCGGCATGAACGGGAAGGGCAATGTCGGCCTGACGCCCGGCACCTTTGTGCAGTATCGGACGCATTTCGCGCTCTGGGCGCTGCTCGGCTCGCCGCTGATGATCGGCTGCGATATCAGAAGCGCCGATTCCGGGATCATCGATCTGCTGAAGAATCCCGGGGTCATTGCCATCAATCAGGACGAGGCCTATTGTCAGCCGTTCCTGATCGGCGGCTTCCGCAATTTCGCCGTCGGCGTCGACGAGGATCGCTTCTGCTTTGCCAGATTCCTCGGAAACGGCGATATCGCGATCGGGATGTTCAACCTTTCCGACGAGCCCGGCAACCTGTTCTTCCACCTGTCCGAGTTGGGGCTCAGCCGGATCTGCGGCAGAAAGCTGGTCATGACGGAGGTCTTCTCGGGCGAGGTTTCCGAAAGCCGCGCGGGACAGTACACCGCCCTCATCGATAAGCATGACTGCCGGCTCTTCCGTTGCCGGCTTGAGAGGGACTGAACTGTGCTTTGCCGTCAATGCGGCCGCCTCCTGACGGGGGATGAAAAGGCGATTCACAAAAAGCTGCTGGGGCTGAACGAGGAGTCCTGCTTCTGCAAGGACTGTCTTGCGGCATTTCTTCGGTGCGACGTCCGCCTGATCGATCTGAAGATCGAGCAGTTCCGCGCCGCCGGCTGCTATCTCTTCCCGTAAGCGCCGCGGCCGCGGCAAGTGAAGGGCGCAGACGCGCCTTCGCGAAAGGAGAACGACCATGAAGCATTTGAATCATAAAGTCGACCTCTGCGTGGTCGGCGGCGGTCTTTCCGACACCTGCGCCGCCATAGCCGCCGCCCGTCACGGTCTGAAGGTCCTGCTGATGCAGGATCGTCCGATGCTCGGAGGCAACGCCTCAAGCGAGATCAGAATGTGGGTCTGCGGCGCAAGAAACCTTGAGTACCGCGAGACCGGCATCCTGGAGGAGATGCAGCTTGAGAATTTCTACCGCAATACCAACCGCTGCTATCAGGTGTGGGATACCGTGATCTATGAAAAGGCCTACTGCGAGCCGAATCTGACGCTGCTGCTCAACACCACCTGCCAGAAGGCGGAGACGGAGGGGAACCGGATTGTCAGCGTTACCGGCTGGCAGATGACCTCCGAGACCTATCACACGGTGGAGGCTGTCTATTTTGCCGATTGCTCCGGCGACTCGATCCTGGCGCCGCTGACCGGCGCAAGCGTCCGTGTCGGACGTGAGAGCCGGAGCGAATTCGACGAGTCGATTGCGCCGGAGGAGTCGGATCGGAAGACGATGGGACTTTCCTGTATGTTCCAGATCCGCGAAACCCCGACGCCCCAGCCCTTCATTCCGCCGGAATGGGCGATGAAGCTCCCGACCGACGACGATATTCCGCTCCGCGAGCATGAGATCGGAACGAATTATTGGTGGATTGAGCTGGGAGGAGACCGCGACAGCATTCATGATACCGACGCGCTGAGGCATGAGCTGCTGTCGATCTCCTACGGCGTGTGGGATCATGTCAAGAATCACGGCGACCACGGCGCGGAGAATTGGGTGCTGGACTGGATCGGCTTTCTGCCCGGGAAACGCGAGAGCCGACGCTACGTCGGGGCTTATATCGTCAATCAGAACGACGTAAGCTCGGGCGGGCATTTCGACGACGCCGTCGCATACGGCGGCTGGACGATGGACGATCATTTCCCGGAGGGCTTCTACTATCGCGGCGGCTATCCGACGATCCATCATCCCGCCCCCACCCCTTGGGGCATCCCCTGGCGGAGTCTCTATTCCGTCGATATCGATAATCTGCTCTTTGCGGGCCGCAATATCAGCGTGACCCATACCGCGCTCAGCTCCTCGCGGGTGATGGGGACCTGTTCGCTGCTCGGACAGGCGTGGCGCTGGCAATGAGGACGGGGCGCAGCCCCCGCGAGCTGGACGTCGACGGGCTGCAGCAGGAGCTGATGCTCGACGACTGCTATATTCCCTACAAGACGCGCAGACTCAGCCCGCTGACCGCCGAAGCCCGGACCAATGCCGAGGTGCTCCGGGACGGGGTCGACCGCAATTTCGGAGAGGAGCAGCACTGCTGGCGGGGCGGGAAGGGAGACGCAATCGAGTATTCCTTTGAGCAGCCTCGCAATCGTTCCTGTCGGTGCATCCCTCCTCCCGTCGTTCCGACGCGGAGGTTGCCGCAATCCCGGCGCTTCCCGGCGGCGATGTATGCAGTCTGACCGTCACCGGCGATAAGACGGTATTTCCCTCCCGGCGGCAAAAGGGAATGGGGGGATCAGTCTCCAAGGAGACCGCACATCGGCATAATACAGGCACCGCCTTCGGATATAGCTTCCGAAGGGGGTGCCTTTCGTCACTTATCTGACAAAAAATGTCAAAAACATGGAATTTCTGTTAAAAATATAGGAAATTGGCTTCACGAGCATGTTACAAATTATTCACTACCGTCCGCTGAAATTCAAACGAAACCTATGGCATAATGTATGCATTACAATAGCCGAAGGAGGTCTTTATCATGACGACGCACAGAAGGTCAATGTCGGCGGAAAGCAAACGCGGTTTCGCTGCGCCTGCCCTGTTCCGGCTTTCCGGGGAGCCGGAGGCGTCTGAAGAATGAACGGAGAGAAGAAACCGATGCAGGGCGGGATCGTGGTGCAAAAGAAGCATCTCGTGATCGCGGCGATTCTGGTGGTGCTGCTGCTTGTCGGCGCAGTCGCCTGGGGAATGTCCCGGAATCGTGCCGAAGACCGTCCGGGATCGTCGGATACGAACCGGCCGGGCTCACTTGAGCTCGATCCCGACGCGCAGGACTGGCAGGGAAATCAGCCCCCGGATGCGGGAGGGGCAAACAAAGGCATCAAGATCCCCGGTTATCCCTCCATCGCCCTGCCCGCCGATACCGAAACGGTGAAGGTGGCGCTGCTCAACCCAGAGGGCAACCCCTGCTACTTCCGATTTGAGCTGACGCTGAAGGACACGGGGGAGGTGCTGTATGCCTCTAAGCTGGTCCCGCCGGGGCAGGCAGTCTATGAGATCACGCTGTCCCGCCCGCTTACCGCGGGGGAATACGATGCGGTGATCCGCATCTCCACCACCTCGTTGCAAGATCAAACCCCGATGAACGGTGCCAATGTGGAAACACGGCTCGTTGTCAAATAACAGGAGAAAGCAATCATGAAACAAATCAATCATTCGCGCAAATGGCCGGCGCTGCTGACGGCACTCTGTATGGTGATGACCATGCTGCCCGGCGTGACGGTCGTTGCCGCGGCCGAGAACTTTCTGAACGCAGTGTCCCATCGCCACCCGATATGCGAGTGCGGCGCAGGGGATCCATGCGACCATCCGGCTGTTGCGTTCAGCCCCTTGCCGGAGTCAGTTGAGCTGACCGAAAGCGGCGACTATTATCTGACCGGGGACGTGACGGAGCAGCCCCTGATCGTTTCCGGCGCAAATACCTCGGTCCGACTCTGCCTTAACGGGCATGAACTGGCCGCCGGAATCCGTGTCGGGGACGGGGGCAGCATCACAATCTGTGACTGCTCCGAGAAAGAAACCGGTCATATCAACGCGGACTGGTACACCCCCGCCGTCCGTCTCGGCGTCGGCAGCAGCGCCGTGCTTTGCAGCGGTAAATTGTCAGGCTCTCCGGTGGAAGGCAGCGTATCGGGCGGGGAAGAGTCTTCCTTTACCATGTACGGCGGTACTCTTGAGAACGGTATTTCTCTCTGTGCCAATGTCACTGTGACGGGCGGTACGATGAATCAGATCGATTCGAAGGAAAACGGTAAATCCATCAGTTTGAAAACTGTACCGTAACGGGAGATATCATGATGGGGGCTGCGACTCTCCGTCTGGAGAACGTTGTGATGATAAGCGGTAATACGATCTTAGGAGAAGATAACTCCACGGTCGTTTTGGCGGGCACGCTGAAGGCCGCCGCAAACGAAAGCGGGGAGATCGCTTATATTTATCTCAGCAATTTTGACATGTTCGGAAAGACCCCTGCCATTGTCGCGGAGGGCGGCGCGGATCTTACCGCGCTTTCGGAAATCCTCTTCTCAAACGGCAGATATGTATGCACGGAAATAAGAGATAACGCGCTTTACACGGTTATGTCCGAGATCAGAGAGCAGCCGACCTCGGAGTTCCCCACCGTCGTGGCCTCCGGCCATCCCGAATATGCCTGGTATAAAACGATGTCGGGCAAGGTCGAGGTGAATGATGAAAGAGCAACGCCGATCAATTGCGTTTACGATCAGACACTCGGATGGAATATCGGACTCACCAACGAACCGATGGAGGTGTTTTCCTGTTATCTTAAAAAAGGAGAACCGCTGTTCCTCGAATCGGACGATGTGTTCCCTCCGACGGAGGTGTCCATTTCCGACGGCATCCGGCAGGTGAAATGCACACCGACGGGGGAATATGCCGATTGGTCGGCGGAGCTTACCGCGCCGGAAGACGGGATGTATACCCTGACCGTGATGTCTGCCGACTTCCCCGCCGTCTTCAAGGCCTATGTCAACAGCCTTGTGCCGGATACGACGAAGCTTGTAAACAAAGGGCCTACGCTGACCGCCTCGGAAGCCGGCGAGTATATCTGCCGTGTGACGTGGCCCCACGGGAATCCGGCGCGGGGGGATCATCTCGATTCCGACCCGGTTTCCGTCACCGCGTCCCTTGAAACGCTTCCCGTCGAGCAGGGAGAGGACGGAAGGGATTACTATCTGATCGGCTCCGCCGACGCGCTGATGGAATTTGCGGCGCTCGTCAACGGTACGCTTTCCCCCGAACAAATGAAAGCGTATGGCGTAAGCGGTCCGAAGCCGGACGCCTGCGGCAAGCTGACGGCGAACATCGATTTGAACCCCGGATATACCTTTTTACCCGACGGCAGCATAAGTCGGGATGAGCTGAAGTCGTCGCCGATTCCGACGGAATGGACGCCGATGGGAAGCCCGGATCACCCCTATACCGGCGTCTTTGACGGCGGCAGCAAGACAATCCGCGGGATATATCTGTCAAAGGGAAAGGACGATTCCGGTTTGTTCTCGGTAATCGGAACGGATGGGAAGGTTTCCGATCTGACCGTTACGAACAGCCATATGACGGGAATGAGCTGCCTCGGCGGCATTGCGGGGCAGAGCAGCGGCACGATATCGAATTGCAGCTTTTCGGGCTATCTCAATGCAAACGGCATTCATGCCGGCGGCATCGTCGGACAGACGATGATTACCGGGGTGGGCGCTCCATATACCTCCGTGATACTGAATTGCCGAAACGACGCAGCCGTGTATGGTCTCGGCTATGTCGGCGGCATCGCCGGCTCCGGCTACGGCTTGATTCAGGACAGCGTCAACTCGGGGACGATTGTCCTTGATTCGGTTGGCATATTCGGCGTGGGCGGTATTGCCGGGCTTGTGGCGGAATGTACCGTCAAGTCCTGCAGTAACGAGGGCACCGTCCGTTCCGCTTCCGCCGCGAATACCCAGCCGTATGTCGGCGGGATCGTCGGTACGGCGATGGGCGATCAATGCCTGATCACAGACTGCCACAACTCCGGTGATGTTTCCGCACCCGCGGAAGTCGGGGATTTTGTCGGCGGCATCATGGGCTGCGGTACTGCGGACATCAAGGGCTGCAGCAACAAAGGCAATGTCAGCGGCCATTCCTATGTCGGCGGCGCCGTCGGCTGGCTCTTCGGATCGACGACAGAGGACAGCTACAACACAGGCACGGTCAGCGGAACAGGCAGCTACGTCGGAGGCTTTGTCGGCGGCAACAGCAGCTACACCGGCGCCGTCATAGCCCGCTGCTATAACAGCGGCGAGGTCAACCTGACGGTGCAGAAAAGCGCGTCTTCCCACACGGCGGGAGGCTTTGTCGGTCTGCAGGGCAGCGGAGGAAACGAGATCAAGAGCTGCTATAACGTCGGCACGGTGACGGCAGTCATCAGGACCTCCTCCACCGGGCCTCTGATCGCGGGCGGATTCGCTGCGGACAGCCAGGCCTCCAATACGAACAGCGACAGCTATAACACCGGAAAGGTTTCGGTCGAGAGAACCGACGGAGGGATGAGCGCGACGGGAGGCTTTGTCAGCTACAACCGCGGAATCGTGAAAAACTGCTGGACAAGCGGCGACCTCAAAACCGCCAACGAGACCGGCAAAAACAATGTCGGAGCGTTCGCTGCCAATCTCAGCCAGACCGGCAGTATCGAGAACAGCTATTACCGTGAGGGTATTTCCGGACAGGGCATCGCCTCCTCGACGGGAAGCGGCGCGCCGGAGGCGCTTCCGGTTTCGGCGTTTGAGAATACGGGAGAGGACGGTCTGCTCGCTAAGCTTTCGGCAAACGGAAGCCTTGCGTGGAATACCGCGCTGTCCGCGATGGGCAAATGGGAATACGGTAAGCCCGCGCTGCTTCCGGCGCTGGCTTGGCAGCAGGTGATCCTCAATGCACCGGTCAATACCGTCACCATTCCCGCAGCGGTGGACGCCAATGTCGGGAAGTTAGAGCTGTCCGCCACGGCAGGCGCGCTGACAAGCGGTCAGCGGCTCACGATCTCCGTTGCGGCCGGAGAAGATCTTCTCTTCAAAATGGACGGCAACCCGGAGGTGACGCTGGGCTATACGTTGAGCAGCGGGGACGCGACGGTCGCGGCGGGCGGTGCAGCGCTGATCTGCGGCAACACCGCGCCCGGCAGCGAGGCAACCGCCACGCTTACCATTACGCCGGATACGGCACAGTTTGCGGGACGGTATACCGACACGCTGATCTTTACTGTGGCGATTGTGGAATAAAGGAGATAAGAACGTGAAAACAGCATATCGGAGGATGAGCGCGATTCTGACTGCGCTGCTCCTTCTGTCGGCGTCGATCGTCGTCTGTGCGGCGGAGTATCGGATCAGCATCCGAGTGCCGGAGCAGGACAACCGCGCGGTGGAAATCGAGGCAAATCGGGACGATACGATCAATACCGTCAAACTGCGCATTGAAGAACTGCTCGGCTGTCCGGCTGACCAACAGATTCTGACGTGGATGGGACGGGAGACGGAGGACATCAGAACCCTGGGGGACTATAACATCCTTGCAAACGCCGAGTTGATCCTCATCCGGAAGGGGTCGTACCATTCGGACGTATCCTACAGCGTTACCCCGTCCTATACCGTCACCATCCCCGAAAAGGTCAGGCTCGGTGAGGATCTGACGATTTCGGCGGAGAACGTCGTACTGGAGAAGGGGAAGCAGCTTGAGGTGACCCTCGCCGGCACGGGAAACGAGGGAAATGCCTTTACCCTGCGCACCGAAGAGGGCGCGGTGATCGAATATACCGTGCAGGACGCGGAGAAGCAGCCGATTTCGGTGGGAGACAGGGTGCTGACCGTCAATCCCGCGAGAGAATCCTCCTCCGCAGAGGCCCGGCTGACCTTTGTTCCTCCCGTCGATTCCGACATCCCCCACGCAGGGAAGTACAGCGAGACGGTGACGTTTTCCCTGAAGACAGAACAGCTTCCCCGTATCTCCTTTACCGTCGGGGACAGAGCCTTTACCGCCGAGGAGGGGATGACCTGGCGGGAATTTATCGCAAGCGATTACGGCAGAACCGATTCCGCCTGCTCCTTTGAGGCGGAGGGAGACCGCATTCTGTTCGCGGAAGGGGATCGACGCGGAGCGCTCGGCGCCGTAACGGAGGAGAGCGGGGTGTGGACTGCAGTCCGCCCCGATGAGATCCTCCGCGCCGTTTCCTATTCCTTCCCGGAGGGATGACGAGGGCAACTTCCTTTTCGCCCTGCCGAAACCGATAAAAACAAAAGAATCGTATAAACATGAGGTAAATCCAATGAAAACGAACAAGATTATCGCTTCCTTCCTTGCGCTGGCTATGAGCTGCGCCGTGTCGATGTCCTTCTCTGCGTATGCCGCCGAGATCAACCAGAATTCCGAGCCCCAGAGCGGGGACACCACGGTATCGTTCACCGTTGATCCCTCCTATACCATCACCATCCCTGCCACAATCGAGCTGAAAAAGGTGGCGACCGAGGACAAGGTGACGTATGAGGGCAGCGATCAGATTACAGCGGAGGCGGGAATGCGGCTGAAGAGCAATCAGTCGGTCGAAATCAAGATTGAAAGCGATTTCGAGATGGAGGGATCTGCCGGAACGACGCTTACATATCGATTCCATGCAAACGGCGGAGACGTATTCAACGGCGGCACGGTCGGCAAATTCACGACCGATACGGAGGAGCAGTCTGTTTCCCTGAAATTCATTGCCAAGGATCCGCAGTATGCCGGCACCTATACCGACACCGTGACCTTTTTCGATTTCGCTGACGGAAAAATAATCCGCTGAGCAGGGGAACGTGAGCCTGTTCCGAATAT
>CALWTY010000042.1 GCA_944384585.1 uncultured Clostridia bacterium
GCTTGCTCCGGGAAGCCGCTTCTCCGGGAATGGGGAAATCAACCGATCACACAGACAAAAAGCTCCTCACCGCCGTGTGCCGGGGAGGAGTTTTCAGCGTCGCAATGCCGATCGTTCCGATATGCGGAGCGCCGCTTGCTCCGGGAAGCCGCTTCTCCGGGAATGGGAAAATCAACCGATCACACAGACAAAAAGCTCCTCACCGCCGTGGGCGGGGAGGAGTTTTCAGCGCCGCAATGCCGGTCGTTCCGATATGCGGAGCGCCGATCGCCCGCCGTGTGGCGGGGCAGCGGCCGTTTCCGGGCAGAGGCAGCTTGCCCATCGCGGGATTTTCGGGTGCGCTATTTTCTTCTGATAAACTCGAAGAGGGCGCAGAGGAGCGCGCCGATGAGATAGCAGAACAGATCGATCACCGAGAAGGAGGTGCCGAAGAGGAGCCGCGCAAGGGCATTGTCTCCCAGCCCGATCTGCGTGACGAAGTCGAAATACTGCAGAACCTCCACGCCGGCTGCGAAGAGGAACAGAAAAAGCGGCAACAAGGGGATCCGATCGGGGATCGCCGTCCGGATCAGGCAGTAGAGGAGGATCACGATCAGAATGTCCCCGACATAGGGGCGGATGATTCTGTCGCGGACGAAGAGGGCGATCAGCGTTTCGATCAGGAACAGCAGGAGAAAGGTGAGGAAGAACAGAAGGCGTTTTTTCATGGCGGTCTCCTTGTTTGAAGCGGGATCGGGAAGCGCGGGAGGAATGCTAAACAGGGCCCGGTCTGCATAGAGCCGAGCCCTGTATTCCTTTGATCGGGCTCAGGCTCCGACGAAGCGTTAAATCAGCTCTGCAGCTTCCGTCTGGCCTGCGCCTTTTTGCGCGTGGCGGTGTTGAGGATGGTCTTGCGGAGACGGATGCTCTTCGGGGTGACCTCGATCAGCTCATCGTCGGCAATGAATTCGATCGCTTCCTCCAGCGTCATGAGCTTGGGAGGCGTGAGGATCAGCTTCTCGTCCGCGCCCTTGGAGCGGATGGCGGTGAGCTGCTTGGTCTTGCAGGGGTTGATCTCGATATCTCCCATCTTGGGGTTTTCCCCGACGACCATGCCCTCATAAACCTCGGTCTGCACGCCGACGAAGAGCTGGCCTCTTTCCTGGGAGTTGAAAAGCCCGTAGGAGGTGGTCTCCCCGTTTTCGGAGGCGACAAGGGAGCCGGTCGCTCTCGACGGCATATCGCCCTTAAAGGGGTGATAGCCCTCGAAAACGGTATTGAGGATGCCCTCTCCCCGCGTGGCGGTCAGAAATTCGCTGCGATAGCCGAAGAGACAGCGGGAGGGGATCAGATACTGAAGCTCCATTCGCGAGCCGCGCCGCCCCATTTCGAGCAATTCCCCCTTGCGGGAGCCGAGCTTCTCCATCACCGTGCCCATATATTCCTCCGGCACGTCGACGAGAACCGTTTCATAGGGCTCGTTTTTCACACCGTCGATCTCCTTATAAAGCACGCGGGGGGTGCTGAGCGAAAGCTCGTAGCCCTCGCGGCGCATCGTCTCGACCAGAATCGAGAGATGCATCTCGCCGCGTCCCGCCACCTTGAAGCAGTCGGTGGTCTCACCGTCGGAGACCCGCAGCGATACGTCCTTCAGCAGCTCCTTGTAGAGCCTGTCCCGGAGCTGGCGGGAGGTGACGAATTTCCCCTCCTTACCGGCGAAGGGGCTGTCGTTGACGGCGAAGGTCATCTCGATCGTCGGCTCGCTGATCCTGACAAATTCCAGCGGCTCGGGGCAGGTCACCGAGGTGATGGTGTCACCGATGGTGATCGATTCGGCACCGGAGAAGCAGACGATGTCGCCCGGCAGGGCGCTTTCCACCGTCCGTCTGCCGAGACCGTCGAACTGCTGCAGCGAGACGATGCGGGTTCTGACGGGGGAGGCATTGGTATGGTAGTTGCAGATGCTGACCTCCTGATTCTGGCGGATCACGCCGCGGTCGATGCGGCCGATCCCCATCCGTCCGACGTAGTCGTTATAATCGATGGAGGAGACGAGGAGCTGCAGCTCGCCGTCCTCGTCGCCCTCCGGCGCGGGGATATAATCGAGAATGGTATCGAAGAGCGGCTTCAGATCGACGCCGGGCTCATAGGGGGTGAGGGAGGCGGTGCCGGCCCTTCCCGAGCAGAACAGCATCGGGCTGTCAAGCTGATCATCGGTGGCGTTGAGATCCATGAGCAGCTCCAGTACCTCGTCCTCCACCTCTTCGATGCGGGCATCGGGCTTGTCGACCTTGTTGACGACGACAATGACGCGGTGATTCAGCTCCAGCGCCTTCTGCAGGACGAAGCGGGTCTGGGGCATCGGGCCTTCGGCGGCGTCTACGAGCAGCAGCACGCCGTTGACCATCTTCAGAATCCGCTCCACCTCGCCGCTGAAGTCGGCGTGGCCGGGGGTGTCGATGATATTGATCTTAACATCTTTATATTGTACCGCGGTATTCTTTGCAAGGATGGTGATCCCGCGCTCGCGCTCCAGCGCGTTGCTGTCCATGACCCGCTCCTCGGTCGCCTGGTTTTCACGGTAGACGCCCCCCTGCTTCAGCATCTGATCGACGAGGGTTGTTTTGCCGTGGTCAACGTGCGCGATGATGGCGATGTTTCTTAAATCGTTCCTTACCAAAATGTTTCACTCCGCTTTTTCAAATTTTTATAACAGTTAATTATATCATATTTTCGCTCCGAATGCAATGCCGATACGAGAAAAAAACAGCGGGGGAATCGTCCGAAACGTAGAGTAAATCCCCAAAAAACGAAAGCGATGTAAAGTAAAGGAAGGAAACACGCGGCGGAGGACGAGCGGAGCGCGTGAACGTGCGGTCGGAAAAGCGTGCGGCGAGGGAATGCCGGACGGGAGCGGTCGAGGGAACGGGAGGTGTGGCAAAGTGTGGGGGACGCGCGGCGTGAGGGTGCAGGGGCGGCGGGAACGCGGGGCGAGACAGGAACGCGGGGCGAGACGGGAACGCGGGGCAAGGCGGCGAGAAAGGCGGAAGCGAATGGGGCAGGCACAACGAAGGGGAATATGCTGCGGGGAAATGCCGGACGGGAGCGGTCGAGGAGAACGGGAGGTGCGGCAAAGTGTGGGGGACGCGCGGCGTGAAGGTGCAGAGCGCGGCGGGAACGTGGGGCGCGGGGCGGGAAGGTCGTATCTGCCGTACTTTTTTCATAGTCAAAAGACACAAATTGTTTTTCACAACATTATTAAAATTGACGATTGACACACATAATATAAGATGCTATAATGACTATAACGATATAGAATCCATTTTTTACTTTTGGGAGGCCATATGAAAAAACAATGGTGCGCCATGCTGCTTTCGGCATGGATTCTTCTGTCCCTGTGCGTTTTGCCGGTCGGTGCGGCGGATCAGGAGGAGAGAAACATGATCTCGATGTTTGAGACCGGCTGCATCCGGGATCAGATTACGATCCCCGCCGATTTCTACGGATATATCGGGAATATTATTACGGTCGGAAAGGCCGATGTCACCGTAACTGCGATGGGGAGACTTTGGTATGAGGGAAATGCCGAGGCGCATTCCCTGAAGCTGGTCGAGGCAGAGAGCGGCAGCGAGCTTGCTTCCGTCACGGTCTCGGAGGGGACGGAAGGCGAATTCCGGTATGCGGAGCTGGCTACGCCCGTCACGCTGAAGGCTGACGGGACATATTATCTGCTGTCGGAGGAGGACATCTTCGGGGATTATTTCGGGGATGCCGACTGCGGGATCTATTGTACGGGGGCGATGGCGGTCAACGGATACGTCTACACCGAAGCGGACGGTCGGTATGAGACGAAGGTCGTTCCCGGCGGCGGCTATCTCGGACTCGATCTGAAATACCGCTGCGATACGCAGCCCTCATATGATACCGTTTCGGAGGAAACGCCTGCCTTTTCCTCGATTTCTCCGATCAGCAAGCGGAATAATTTCAACAGCTATGTAGGGGCGGCGATCTATATTCAGAAGCCGATTGTCGTCACGGAGCTGGCGCGTGTCTATCTGGAGGGCAATACCCAGACGCATGCGGTGATGCTGATCGACGCCGAGACGTATGAGATCGTTCCGGGGGCGGTTGCGCTCATTCAAGGCGGGGAAACGATCGGGGACTTCCAATATGTCAAGCTGGAGGCGCCGGTTCTTCTGGAGGGCGAGAGGCTCTATTATCTTGTGAGCCGGGAATACTACAAGGAAGGCACTGCGACTGACTTCTGGTATGAAGGAGACTGCGCGCACACGCCCTCCGACCGCGAGGTGATCACCGGCTGCGGAACCGTCTTTTATATTTCCGATTTCTCGATGGGCGCGGGGGAATTCGCCTTTGTCGGACTGAATCTTCGCTATATGTTGGCGGAGGAAGAGCCCGATCCCGGTCAGTCCTCCGTCCCGGAGTCGGCAGAGCCGACGCAATCCGATACGGAAGAAGAGGGCACGACAGCTCCCGGGCAGACCGTATCGTCTGAAGTCACCTCGGCCGTCGGCACGATCGGGAAGGAAGAGGATTCCCTTCCGATTCCCCTCCTGATCGGCATCGGCGTCGTTGCGGCGGCTGCGGTTGTTTGCGTGATTCTGATCGTCAGAAAGAGGAAATAACGGGGGAGACAAGGCGCGCGGTCATTTGATTTGCGGCGCGCGGGAGAAACTATGGTTACAATAAAATACGATCGGAATTACGAGATTCTGCAGGATGTGCTGGGGAATGCCGAAAAACGGGGCATCACCGATCCCGGCTTTCTGGCGACCGTCGGTTCGATCCGCCACAATCTGTCGGATTTTGAACCCCTGCCCCGACTGGCTCATCTGCAGCTTGTTTACGAAAAGCAGCCCTACTACGGCAGACATCTGCGCTTCTATAATCAGGCACCCTGGTGGTATCGGCTGAAATTTGAGGTGCCGGAGGACGCTCCGCCTCATGCCGTGCTGCGGATCGGCGCAGCGGACTATTATGCGGAGGTCTGGCTCAACGGGATCAGGCTCGGCGCACATGAGGGGTACTTCAAGGCCTTTGAATTCCCCTGCGGCGAAGCGATCCGCCGGGGAGAGAATCTGCTGCTGATCAAGGTCAGCTCCCCCTGGGATGAGGAGCGCTGTCTCGGCGGGGAGGAGCCTCGCTGCGTCAAGGTCGTCCGGCATATGATGAAGGGGACCTATGAGCACGCCGACTCCTTCGGCTGCCGCGATCTGAACCCGGTCGGCCTGTGGAAGCCGGTGGAGGTTGATTTTTACGAGCGGAACAGGATTTCGGAGATTCACGTGACGACAGAGCCGGGGGAGAACGGGGAAGGGATTTTCAAAGCCGATGTCACGTTTGACCGGGGGATCAGCCCGGTGCGGCTCAGGCTGTCGGAAAAGAAGACGGGGAAATGCATCTTCACCGCCCAAAGCGACAGCGGTCATTTTGATTGCCGGATCGACGGGATCCGCCTCTGGCAGGCAAGGGAACGGGGAGAGCCTGCGCTGTATACGGCGACCTTTGAATTGCCGGAGGACGGCAGGGTGGTGCAGCGAGTCGAAAAGACCGTCGGCTTCCGTCGGGTCGAGCTGATCAGAACTGCAGAGAAGACGGAGCTGTATCTCAACGGACAACGCTTCTTTATTCGCGGCACCTCCTATTTGCCTTCCTTTTATCTTTCGGAGATCAGCCCCGCCCGCCTGAAGCGGGATCTTGAGGAAATGCTTGCGCTCGGGATGAATACGGTCAGAGTCCATGTCCATGTCCAGATTCCGGAGTTTTACGAGCTTTGCGACGAAATGGGGCTGCTTGTGATACAGGACAGCGATCTCAACTGGACCTTTGACGATTCGGAGGAATTCCTGCCGCATATTCTCGACGTGTGGGGACAGATGCTGACGATGCTCGGCCATCATCCCTGCATCGCGGCGTGGGGGGCGATCAACGAGCCGAACGAAGTGCTTGCCGATCGGTATCTCAATACCCTGCCCGGACCGCAGATGGAGGCGCTGGCGCAGAAGCTTTGCCCCGGCATTCCGGTGATCCGGGGCTCCGGTACGATGCAGGATCTGCACACGGGGGACAGCCACAATTATACGGGCTCGCTTGCCGGAGCGCATACCCATTACCTGGACGGGAGCTATCGGTCGGCGGAAAAGCTCAATACCGAATTCGGAGTCGACTGCCCGCCCTCGCCTCACGACATGGCGGATCTGCCGGAGCTGAGCCGTCGTCTTGCGATGACGGAGGAGCATTGGCAGAGGCTTGCCGATTACCAATATCGTCTGGTGAAGTATTTTACGGAGGATTATCGTATCAGGAAATACCGGAATATCGGCGGCTATATGCAGTTCCTCTTCAGCGATCCCCTGCCGCAGACCTTCTACGGCCTGTATGATTTCAGAGGGCTTCCCAAGCCCGTTGCCGACGCCGTGAGGGAGAGCAATCAGCCGATCGCCGTGATCCTGCGGCACGATACCGAAGCCAAAGATCTGTGGGTCATCAACGATACGACGGCCGCCGTGAGCGGAAGCCTGTATGTCTGTGTGACCGAGGAGGAGGGACGGGTCGCGGCGGAACGCCGGATCCCCGTTACGGTCGGTTCCGATTCTGCCGTAAGGGTCTGCGATTTTTCGGAGGTGCCGGAACGCTGCCTGGTCCTTCTGCGGCTGCTGTCGGAAAAGGAGGAGCTCCTTGCGGAAAACCATTATCGGAATCCGCTGCTCCATCCGGCGCATCCGGAGGGACATCCCTTCAATCTGGACTGCGAGTACGGGATGCCGCTGTATCGGTAGGAATCGGAACGAACATATTCGGGAAAGGAACAAAATATGAGAACCTTGGTATTGGAAAAGGGCTATGAGGTATTGCAGGATGTCCACGGAAAGGCGGAGGAGCGGGGACTGACGGGGAAAGGCTTTGAGCCGACCGATCATCCGATCCTTCATCTGCTGTCGGAATTTCAGCCGATCGATCATCCGGCGCATCTTCAGCTCCTCTTCGAGGAGCAGCCCGATTTCGGCCGCCATCTCCGCTTCTATAATCAGGCGCCGTGGTG
This sequence comes from uncultured Clostridia bacterium, assembly GCA_944384585.1. Taxonomy (GTDB): domain Bacteria; phylum Bacillota; class Clostridia; order Oscillospirales; family CAG-272; genus Colimorpha_A. The sequence continues at coordinate 7,043 of CALWTY010000042.1, forward strand.
GTATCGCCTTCGCTTCCGCGTCCCGGAGGACGCCCCTCCCCATGCCGTGCTTCGGGTCGGCGCGGCGGACTATTTCGCGGAGGTATGGCTCAACGGCGTCAGGCTCGGCTCGCATGAGGGCTACTTTCATTCCTTTGAATTCGGAGTGGACGGGGTACTGGACCGCAGCGGGATGAACGAGCTGCTGATCAAGGTCAGCTCCCCGTGGGATCCGGAGGAATGTCTGCCGGGGCTCCGCTGCGGGCAGATCATCCGACGGATGATCAAGGGAACGTATGAGCATGCCGATTCCTTCGGATGCCGGGACGTCAATCCCGTGGGGCTCTGGAAGCCCTGCGAGATCGATTTTTACGACCGGGGACGCATGGCGGGAATCAGGGTCGTGACGAGCGTCGAGGGGACAAGCGGAAGACTGAAGGCAGAGGTCCGTCTGGACGGCGGGCAGGGGAGAGTGCGGTTTACGCTTCGCGAGGCCGATACCGGCAGAAGGGTATGGCGTCGGGAGTGCGGCGGCTGTATCGACGACGTCATTCCGGACATCAGGCTCTGGACCTCCTATGAGAGGGGGCTTCCCGCCTGCTATCGCCTGAGCGCCGAGCTGATCGAGGATGGCGAGGCGGTGCAGTGCATCGAGAGGACGATCGGCTTCCGGACGGTGGAACTGAGGAGAACGCCCGATCGCACCGAGTATTATCTCAACGGAGAACGGTTCTTTGTGCGGGGCTGCTCCTATCTGCCGGATTTCTATCTCTCGCGGCTGAGCGAGGCAAGGATCCGGCGGGATCTTGAGCAGATGGTGAGCCTCGGCATCAATATGGTCCGGGTTCACGTTCATGCGCAGCTCCCGGCGTTCTATGAGTACTGTGATGAGCTGGGACTGCTCGTCATGCAGGATAACGATCTAAACTGGACCTTTGATATGTCGGAGGGCTTCCTTGACCGCGCGCTTGACGTGTTCGGACAGCTTTTGGACTATGTCGGACATCATCCCTGCGTCTGCACGATCTGCGCCATCAACGAGCCGAATTATCCCGTTTATATGGAGGAGTGCCCCGGCCCGCAGCTGGAGGCGCTTGCCGCGTCGGAAACGCCGGGAATCCCGGTGATCCGCGGCTCTTGTCAGTATTTCTCCCTGCATTCCGGGGACAGCCACAATTATGCGGGCGCGCTTTTTGAGGATAAGAGGAGTTATCTTGATAACGAGCTGCGGGACAAGGAGAAGCTCAATACCGAATTCGGCATGGATTGTCCCCCTGTTCCCGAAAGCCTCCGGAACGTTCCGAAGCTGTATGAGCGTCTGGCTCTGACGCAGGAGAAATCGGAGGAGCTTCAGGAATATCAGTATCGGCTGATCAAGCATTTCATCGAAAATTACCGGATCCGGAAATACAATCCCTGCGCGGGCTATATGCAGTTCCTGTACAGCGATCCCCTTCCGCAGTCCTTCTTCGGGGTCTACGACTTCTTCGGCGTTCCGAAAAAAGGCCTGCAGGCCATTCGGGAAAGCGGCGGCCGCTTTGCGGCGATCCTGGAGGCCGACACGGAGAGCCGCGCGCTGTGGGCGGTCAATGATACGACCGACGCATGGGAGGCGGAGCTGAAGGCAGAGGTGACCGATCCCGACGGAAATACGATCAGAAGCATCCGACAGGCCGTCCGCCTCGCGCCCGATTCCGCCGTGCGGGTCTGTGAGCTGAAGGGGCTGCCGGAGCGCTGCATCGTGTTCCTTCGCCTCACGGCGGAGGACGGGCGCGTCCTCGCCGTCAATCGCTATGTCGATCCGATGCGCCATCCCGCCCATCCCGAAGGACATCCGTTTTACATCGACAGCGAGTACTGTGTTCCGCTCTATCGGAAACCCGGCGCTGCAAGGCTTGCGGAGGGGAAATGGAAATGAAAAAGGGAGCGGCAGGTCTTTTGGCGGCAGCGCTGGCGCTTTGTATGAGCGCCTGCTCCGCAGGGGGAGACAATCCGACCGACTCCTCCGACGGGACGACGGGGATTCTGACCGGGGAGATCTCCTCCGGGTCGGCGGAGACGGAACAGGGGGAAACCGATATGACAACCGACATGACACGACCGCCGGATCAGGAAATTCCGATCACGGAGATCGGCAGCATCGGCGTCGGCGTGACCTGCGGGGATGCATCGATGGTGACCGACGAGCTGATCGGGCTGCTGAAGAAGAACAACGTGACGGCATACCGTCTGGTGTTCCGGTATCCCTTCAGCGATGCGGAGGGAAAGAAAATCGACCCCTCCTTTCTCAAAGCAAGGGCGGCCGCCATGAAGCTGGATGCAGCCGGCATTACGGTGATCGGGCAGACCTTCTGGCCGGGCGGAATCGGATATGATCCCGCAACGGGAAAGCAGGAATGGCTGCTGCATACCGGCATTCCGCCGCAGTACGCCGATTACGAGAGCGATCTGACCTACGGGAAAATGACGGAGGCGACGCGGTATATCGCAAAATCGCTCGGAAAGTATATCGAGTATTGGTTGGTTTCAAACGAGCCTGACATCAAGACCTATACGGGTCCCATGACGGACGAGCAGATCGTGCGCTTTGTGGAGGCGTGCGCCAAGGGGATCAAGGAGGGGAATCCCAACGCCAAATGCGGGATCAACCTGCTGGGGCAGGTCAACAAGGGACGGTCGCTGATGCTGACGAAGCATCTGTATCGGGACGGCGGCCTTCTCGATTGGATCGGGCTTGACGGCTATTTCGGCTCGCTTCAGGCAGGCGGACCCGAAACGTGGGACGCATATATTACGGAATTTGCCGAGGCAGCCGGGACGCCGGTGATCATAACGGAATGGTCCTATCCCTCCTCCGAGACCGATCCTCTCGGCACCTTCCCCCATCAATGGGAGGGGCATCGGAGAGGGGAACAGGCGCAGGCCGACTATATCAAAGCGTGTATGGAGGTCTTTTCGAAGCATGAGGAGGTCCTCGGGACGCTGTGGTATCAGCTGACCGATTCTCCGCCCGACGCACCCTGCTGGGAATGCGGAAAAACGGAGTGCCGCCTATATTCCGATTGGGGACTGTTCCGATCGGATCTGAGTGAAAAACCCGCCATGGCAGCCATGGCGGAAGCTGCCGCCCGGTTCGACGGGCGGCGCTGAGGCATTTTCTGTCCCGACAACGGCAACGATAAGGAGGATATCATGATGAAACGAACAATCAGACGGAAGCATCACCCGATCGTCATCCTGTGCGCGGGGATGATCACAGCCATGCTCTTTTCGATTCTGCCCCAGGCGGTTTCCGCAGCCGGGCCCTATCACGCAACCGCATCGGTCGTCAACGACAATCCCGGTGCGGCGCTGAGGAACGATTGCAGCTTCCCCCTCGGGATCTCCTTTATGACGGGGAATCAGCCGCTGAAAATCGAGCAGCTCGGACGGTATATGCAGGAGGGAAACAAGGGAACGCATACCGTAACCGTCGCGGAGCTGAATGCCGAGGGAAAGCTTGTGACCCTCTGCAGCGCTGAGGTGAATATGGCAGGCGGCACGCCCGGCAGCTTTTCCTATGCGGCGGTGGATCATCCCGTCGTGCTGAAGCCGAACTCGAAATATTATCTGTTGAGCAGAGAGGACAGCACGGTGGGGGACACCTGGTTCGGGTTGACGGCGCTCTATGAAAATGCGCGGGAGTTTGACATTTCCTGGATGTATTATGCCTATACGCTGGACGGCGTGACCATTGCGGACGAGGGCTCGGAGACCTCGGGGCGCCGTAGAGGCGCGGTCGGGCTGGATATCCGGTACAGCTATCCCTCCGTCGAGCCGACGGATCACCCGGAGGCCTTTTCCTCGGTCACGCTCGGAGAGGGCGGCCTTCGGACAACGGGGGGAGGATGGGCGCTCGGCGGCGTCATCACCGTCGGCGCGCGGGATGTGACGGTAACCGATCTCGGCAGAATGTGCTGGGAGGGGAACTGCCAGCCGCATACCGTTTCTCTCGTTGACCCGGCAAGCGGGGCGGTGCTGGCGTCGGTGACCGTCGATATGAACGGCGCCGCGGTCGGACAGTATCGGTATGCGGGACTTGAAACGAGCGTCACGCTGAAGGCGGGGCAATCCTATTATCTTCTGTCCGTGGAGTATCAAGGCGGCGATGCCTTTGCCGAGGGCGGCGCGGTCTGGAATGCGGCAGGAGAGGATATATCGCTTACCGGATGGGTGTATCGGAATCCCGAAGCCGCCGCCTATGAGAGCGGGGAAGGTGCGATTGCCTTTAACGGACTGAATCTCCGCTATACGGCGGAGCAGAGCCCGGAGAACCCCGATACCGGCGTGCAGCTTGCCGCAGCAGGCTTGGCTGCGGCGGCATCCGCTGTGATCCCGGCAGTGATCAAAAGCAAGTATTCACGGAAAAGAGCGGGAGGTCAGCCTTGAGGGGCGGCCGGGAAGGAGAAGCGGATGAGTCTGAAGAAAACAACGGCATGGATCACGGCTGTTCTGCTGCTGGCAGCCGCCGCGGCATCCTGCGCGAAGCGGGGAGAGGGGGACGGGACGTCGGTCGGTTCATCGGCGGAGTCGGCGGCTCCCGTAGGGGAGCTTACGGCGGAGGATGCGTACCGTGCACTGAAAGAGGAAGCGGGAGATCGGTTTGACGGCGAGGACGTTACGATCCTGTACGGCGGCAACGTCGCGAACAACGATTTCTTTATCGAGGAGGATTCCGAGGAGAACGACAATCTCGATTCTGCCCAATATCGGCGCAGACAGCGGTTGGAGGAGGATCTCGGCATCAAGATCGAGACTGTGGAGCGGATCTACTGGGCGGAATGCTTCGGCGGCGGGCCGTTTCATCAGGACGTGCAGGCCTCCGTCGCGGCGGGGGGCACCGATTACGATCTGATCTACGGCTGCATCTATGAATGCGCCTCGCTGACGATGGCGGGGCAGCTCTCTTCGCTGTCGTCGGTTCCCCATGTGAACCTGAACGGGAGCTGGTATGATCAGGACGCGGTGGAAAGCCTTTCGATCCGGGGAGAGGTGTTCTATATCAACGGGGATTTCAGTATCTACGACGATGAATATACCCATTGTATCCTCTTCAATAAGAATCTGGCTGCCGATCAGCGCCTGGATCCCGCCAGACTGTATCAGCATGTGCGGGAGGGGACGTGGACGGTCGATCAGCTCGGCATCTATGTCCGGAATATGTATCACGACGCAAACGGAAACACCATCCCCGACTTCGGGGATCGGTTCGGGCTTCTGACCTGGAACGATTCCGCAGTGGCCATGGTGACGGCCTGCGGGACCAGGATCGCGACGGTAAACGACGACGGTACGGTGGAGCTGACCATGATGAACGAGACGGTGATCGATATGCTGAACCGCTATCTGGCCTATGCCTACGATTCCTCCGTCGCAATCAACTACCAGACGCTGCCTTCCTCGGCCGGAATGACGGGCGATCAGGCGAGAGATGCGATCTTCACCTCCGATCAGGCTGTTTTTGCCCAGTCGATGATCACCTATGTCCGGAATTACCGCGGTATGCTCAGCGAGTTCGGCATTCTTCCTTATCCGAAATATAACGAGCAGCAGAGCCGCTACTACACCTATTCCACGCTGTCGGTGCAGAACGCATCGGCCGTCCCGCTCGTGGTGGAGGATCTGTCGAAAACGGGAGTGTTCCTTGAGGCGGCTTCCATCCTCGGACAAACGACGGTCAAGCCGGAATATTACGAGGTCATGCTGCAGGGGAAGGTCACGCGGGACGATGAAAGCAAGGAGATGCTGGATATTATCTTTGCCTCCAAGGTGTACGATGTGGGGATGTTCTATAACGTCGGCTCGATGTACGGCAATATTCTCACGATGTTCGCCGCCAAGCAGAATTCCTACAATATTCTCTACGCCGCCAACCGGATGAAGATGGAATCCGAGCTGGAGGCGATCAACGACAGTATCCTTGCGTTTATCACCGAAGCGCAGTAGGCGGAAGCCGGAGCGGATACGGCGGAAAAAAGCCCCCGACGTCTCTTGACGCCGGGGGCTTGTCCTTGTTACAGCACGCTTTTGAGAAACTGCTGGGTTCTGGGATTGACGGGGTTGGAGAAAAGCTCCTCCGGGGTGTTTTCCTCCGCGATGACGCCGCCGTCCATGAAGAAGACGCGGGTGCTGACCTCTCGTGCGAAGCCCATCTCGTGCGTCACGACGACCATCGTCATCTTGGACTCCGCCAGTTCCTTCATCACGTCCAGCACCTCTCCCACCATTTCCGGATCCAGCGCCGAGGTCGGCTCATCGAAGAGCATGATCTTCGGATTCATGGCGAGGGCGCGGACAATGGCGATCCGCTGCTTCTGTCCGCCGGAAAGCTGGCTGGGATAGCTGTCGGCCTTATCGGTCAGCCCGACCCGCGCCAGCAGCTTCAGCGCGTTCTCCTTCGCCTCCTCCTTGCTTTGCAGCTTGAGCTGCGCGGGGGCGAACCAGATGTTCTTGAGTACGGTGAAGTGGGGGAAAAGATTGAAATGCTGGAAGACCATACCCATGTGGGTGCGGATTCTGTTGAGATTGACGTGGGGCGCGGTGATATCCTCCCCGTCGATCAGGATATGACCGGAGGTGGGCACCTCCAGCATATTCAGACAGCGCAGGAAGGTGCTTTTTCCGCCGCCTGACGGCCCGATGACGACGATCTGCTCCCCGTCTTCGATCCGACAATCGATTCCGTTCAGAACGGGAGTATCCTTGACAAAGCTCTTGCAGAGCCCTTTAACCTCTATCACTTCTCGCCAGCCTCCTTTCAAGCTTTTTGAGCAGCCAGCTCAAGCCGCAGACGATCACAAGATAAATCAACGCGATCGAGATGTAGGGGAAATAGACGTCGGCGGTTCTTGTGATGACCCGCTCCGCGGCTCTGGTCAGATCCACCACGCCGAGATAGCCGATGACGGAGGTTTCCTTCAGCACCGAGATGAACTCGTTCCCGACGGCGGGAAGGACGTTCTTCAGCGCCTGCGGCATGATGATCTTCGACATGGTCGCGCCCTGGGAGAGGCCGAGGGAGCGCCCCGCCTCGGTCTGACCGATGTCGACGGCGAGAATGCCCGCGCGGATAATCTCCGAGACGTATGCGCCGGAATTGATGCCGAAGGCGATGGTGCCGACCAGCACCGCGCGGTCGGAGAAGGCAAAAATGATGTTATAGGCGATCAGAAGCTGCACGACAACGGGCGTTCCGCGGATGACGGTGCTGTAGAGCTCCCCGATCGCGTTGAGGAGGCGGAGCTTGCCGGTCTGACGGTGCATGACCTTGACGACGGCGACGATCGTTCCGATCAGCACACCCATGAGGGTGGCGAACAACGCGATCAGAAGGGTGTTTCCGAGGCCTTCGAGAAACAGCTTGTAGCGATCGTCGCGGATAAAGGTCTTCTCAAAGCCCGAAACGAGGGAATTCAGAAAATCCATAATCGGTGCCTTTCTTGGAGCTTGATTTTTAAAGGGGGGGCGGCTGCGCTGCGGGGCGGGGAAACAAACAGGCGCCTGCGGGGATCCGTAAGCGCCTGTTGATGTTCCGCTGCGGGCGGCTTGCTTATTCGGCGTCGGCAGTCACTTCGTTGGAGTAGTGGATGATATACTCGTCGATTTTGCCGTTGTCGATCAGCTCCTTCAGAACCTTGTTGATCACCTCAAGAAGCTCGGTGTTGCCCTTGGCGACGCAGAGACCGTAGGTTTCGTCGGTGACGCTGCCGTCCTTGTAGACCAACTCAAAGCACTTATAGGCGCCGTTGCTGTTCTTCACGATCATCTCGGCGGGGAGCTTGTCGATCACGACGGCGTCGAGCTTGTCGCTTTCGAGATTGGTGGCGGCGATGTTGGCGTTGGCGTATTGGGTAACGGTCGCGCCGGTGCCCTCCAGAACGCCCTTGACATGATTGCCGTCGTCATCCTCCGTACCGCTGATCTCGTCGCTGATGAGGAAGTCGCCGGTCGTGCCGAGCTGGGTTCCGATCTTCTTGCCCGCCAGATCCTCTACCGTGGCGATGTCGCTGTTGTCGGCCTTGACGATGATGTACTGCTTGCTGGTCGCGTAGGGCTGGGAGAAGTCGACGTCCTCCTTGCGCTCGTCGGTGATGGTGATGCCGGCCGCGCCGATGGCGCACTTGCCGGATTTCACCGCGCCGAGGATGGTGTTGAAGGCGACGTCCTCCACCACGAGTTTTACGCCGAGCTCCTTGGCGATCTCCTCGCAGATGGCGATGTCAACGCCGACGACCTTGCCGCCCGAAATAAACTCGAAGGGAGCAAAGCCCGCCTCGGTGTATACGACAAGCTCGCCGGATTTCTTGATGCTCTCTACCGTCTGCTTATTGCCGGAACAGCCGGCCAGCGCAGGCAGCGTGAGAAGAAGCAGCAGCGAAAGAATGAGAGAAATGGTCTTTTTCATGTTCTTTTCTCCTGTCTGAAATTTAATATGTATATTATACACACGTCGCTTCGAAAAATCAAGGTTTTTTTAAAATTTTTTTAATTTTTTGTATTTTTTATGAAAAGCGCGGAAAAACGCGCAGCAATGCCGGCAGGAGCGTGGCGGTTTTGATTGCTCCGCGCGGGGGAGCGGCGCGGGCGGCGTCGCCGCGGCGAAGAGGGGGATGAATATATACATAAAATATACACTTCGGACATATGCCGCGGTTGACAAAACGCCGCCGTACTGCTACAATAAAGACAGTCCCTCGGAACGCCGCGATGAGGCGCGGCGGGAGGGGAAAAGAAACGGGGAAGAGGAAACGGCATGAAGCATGTGGATATTTACACCGACGGGGCCTGCAGCGGGAATCCCGGGCCTGGCGGCTACGGCGCGATTCTGGTGTTCGGAAGCCTGAAGCGGGAGATCTCCGGGGGAGATCCCCAAACCACCAACAATCGGATGGAGCTGACGGCGGCGATCGAGGCGCTGGCGCTGCTGAAGGAGCCCTGCAGCGTGACGCTGGTCTCCGATTCCAAATATCTTGTCGACGGGATCAACCGCGGCTGGGCAAAATCGTGGAAGCGGAACGGCTGGCGGAAGGCCGATCGGAAGCCGGCGCTCAACGCCGATCTGTGGGAGAGGCTGCTCCGGCTGCTGGAGGTACACCGGGTGACCTTTTCCTGGGTGAAGGGACACGCGGGACACCCCTACAACGAGCGCTGCGACGAGCTGGCGGTGGCGGCGATCGAAGGGCTGAAGGCGGAGGACTGACCCCCATCCCGAGATGTAACAAATCGGTGAATTGGATTGACAACCGACGGGAAATGCGCTATCATTTTTTTACGGGAAGCGAAAAAAAGCTTCGGGAGGCAGCGCCGCCGCAGGGCGGGGCGGGCAAAGGAGATGGATTTATGAAAGAGCAAAATACGATGGTTTATAACGCGAGGGGGATTACCACCTTCCGGGATCTTTTGGAGGGCTCGGTCGAGCTGTACGGCGAGAGAACGGCGTTTCTTTATTCCGACGCGGGAGAGATCACCGAGGTGACCTATGAGCGCACCTTTGAAAACGTCAGGGCGTTTGCCGCCTATCTGCGCTCCCTTCTGCCGGAGGGGGCCAAGGTCGCCGTCATCGGCAAGAACAGCTATTTCTGGGCGCTGACCTATCTGACCGTCACCTGCGGGGTCGGCATGATCGTGCCGATCGACAAGGATCTGCGCTCCGATGAGATCGAGGCGCTTCTGTCCACCGCCGACGTCGGCGCGGTCGTCTATTCCCCCGAGCTGAAGGAGAAGATCATCGGGCTGCAGTCCGATCGCCGCCTCCTGCTCAATATGGAGGACTTTGAGGAATATCTCGAAAAGGGACGGGATCTGATCGCCGCAGGGGATCGGTCCTATGAGCAGCATCGCGTCGATCCCCACGCGCCGGGTATCCTCCTCTTCACGTCGGGGACGACGGGCGTTTCCAAGGGTGTGGTTCTCTCGCAGTACAATATCTGCTCCAATCTCATGAGCATTGCCAAGATCATGCGGATTTACCCGGAAGATCGGGCGCTCTCGATCGCGCCGCTGCATCATACCTTTGAATGCACCGCCGGCTTTCTTGTGATCTTCTATAACGGAGGCAGCATCGCCTACAACAGCTCGCTGCGGCGGCTGCAGGCCGAGCTGAAGCTGTTCCGCCCCACCGTGATGGCCTCCGTCCCCCTGATCCTCAATACCTTCCGCAACACCATCATCAAGAAATACAGCCAGATGCGGGGCGGCAAGGCGGTTCTTTCGCTGCAGCGGGTGCTGTCCGATATGACCGGCAAAAAGGCGGGCAAGAGGATCTTCAGCATCGTCAACGAGACCTTCGGAGGCAGGATGCGCCTGATCGTCAGCGGCGCGGCGCCCCTTGAACCGGAAACCTACCGGGATTACGAGCGCTTCGGCATCAAGGTCTATATCGGCTACGGGCTGACCGAGACATCCCCCGTCGTGGCGGTCCATACCGATTTTTACAGCGCGCCCGACGACATCGGCTTCCCGCTGCCCGGCACGAAGGTGCGGCTGGACAATGTCAACGAGGAGGGCGTGGGAGAGCTGGTGGTGAAGGGCCCCGGCGTGATGCTCGGCTATTATCACGATCCCGCAGCGACGGAGCAGGTCATGGAGGACGGCTGGTTCCATACCGGGGATCTCGCCCGCTGCACGCCCCGCGGGACATATCAGATCGCCGGCAGGATCAAGAGCATGATCGTCACCCCCAGCGGCAAGAAGGTCTTCCCGGAGGAGCTGGAGCTGTTCCTCTGCAAGCATCCCTGCGTCGCGGAATGCATGGTCTACGAGAGCGAGGAGGAGGGCGTGTCGAAGATCACCGCCGCCGTCTATCCCGACGAGGAGGAGGTCGCCGCCCGGCTTTCCAAGGAGGGCGTCACGCCGGGGAGCGCCGGCTATGAGAGGGAGAAGCGCCGCCTCATCCAGGAGGCGGTCAAAGGCGTCAACGCCCGCTTCCCCGCCTATAAGCACATCACCCGCCTCGTCCTCCGCAGCGTCGAGTTTGAAAAAACGACGACGCGGAAGATCAGACGCAATGCCCCGGAAAACCGCGTCGGAGAATGAGTCGCCGCCGCGCGGGTATTGACTTTTCGGGAATTTCCCATTATAATAAATAGTGTATCATGCGGGGCGTTTTTTCCGGCGTTCCGTAACCGAACGGGGTGAATGCAGCTTTGAAAAACAATATCAGAATACTTGTGCTGAACGGACCGAATCTCAATCTGACCGGAACGAGAGAACCGCAGGTCTACGGCTCTGTCACACTGGAGGAGATCAACCGCTCGCTGACCGACGCGGCGGCAACCCTCGGCATCGCCGTCGGCTTTTATCAGTCCAATCATGAAGGAGATCTGATCGACCGGATTCATGCCGCCCGCTCCGACTGCGACGGCATTATCCTCAACGCAGGCGCCTTTACCCATTATTCCTACGCCATCCGCGACGCCATTGCCTCGGTTGCCGTCCCGACGGTGGAGGTGCATATGTCAAACGTCGCGGCGCGCGAGGAGTTCCGGCACACCTCGGTCATCGCTCCCGTCTGCATCGGCACCGTCGCCGGCTTCGGAAGCTTCAGCTACCATCTCGCCCTGGCGGCGCTGATTGAGCGCTTCAAAAACGACTGAGATGGGAAGACTGATCGTAATGGACGGTCTGGACGCCTCCGGCAAGGAGACGCAGACCGCGCTGCTGGCCGCCGCGCTGCGGGAGAGAGGCCGGAAGGTCAGGGTGCTGTCCTTTCCCATGTACGACAGGGAAAGCTCGGCGTTTGTCAGACTGTACCTGAGCGGCGCGCTCGGCGCGCACCCGGAGGATACCAACGCCTATGCCGCCTCCTCCTTCTTCGCCGCCGACCGCTATCTGTCCTATCGCCTCGATTGGAGAAAGGATGCGGAGGAGCCCGACACCGTCGTGATTGCCAACCGCTATACCACCGCCAATGCCGTGCATCAGCTTGCCAAGCTCCCGCCGGAGCAGTGGGAATCGTTTCTTCTCTGGCTGTGGGACTATGAATTCAATAAGCTGGGCATCCCGAAGCCCGATGTGATCCTCTATCTCGAAATGCTGCCCGAAATCTCGGTCAGGCTGCTGACGCGCCGCTCCGAGCAGACCGGCGCGGCCGCCGATATCCACGAGGCCGACCGCGGCTTTATCGAAAAAAGCTATCGGGCGGCACTCTATGCCTCGGAAAAGCTCGGATGGACGAGGGTGGTCTGCTATCGGGGCGCAGAGCCCCGGACGCGGGAGGAGATCCACGAAGAAATCCTGTCGCGGCTCGGGCTGTGACCGATGCCTTCGCGGAGGACGGGGAGAACCGCCGGCTTCCGCTGTTTTCGCCGCCGCGGGCGGCTTTGATCCTGCAAAAATACAGAGGGCTTTGATATGAAGGTATATGAATTTCTGGCGGAGGGCTTTGAAGAGGTCGAGGCGCTGACGCCGCTGGATATGCTGAGACGGGCAGGCGCCGATATCCGCCTGGTCAGCGTATCGGGCGCCTCCGAGGTCACCGGGGCGCACGGCGTCCGTGTCGGCGCGGATCTGCCCCTTTCGGCGGTATCGGGGCTTCCCGATCTTGTGATTCTGCCGGGCGGAATGCCGGGGGCACAGAATCTGCGGGATTCGGAGGAGGTCTGCCGGATCGTGACCGAAACCGCCCGACAGGGCGGCTTTGTCGCCGCCATCTGCGCCGCGCCCTTCATTCCGGGAGAGCTGGGGCTTCTCGAAGGGAAGACGGCGACCTGCTACCCCGGCTTCGAGCCGAGGCTGAAGGGAGCGATCCTTTCCTCCGAAACGGTCGTGCGGGACGGGCGGATCATCACCGCCGCCGGCATGGGCGCTGCGCTCCCCTTTGCGGAAATGCTGGTCTCGGCGCTGTTCGGGAGCGAAAAAGCGGAGGAGCTGATGCGCGCGATCGTGGCCGGAGCGCGCCGGTAACGGCGGAAAGGAACGCGGTATGACGGGACTGAAATTTGAAAAGAATAAGATCCGGGAGGAAATGCTGCGGGCGCGGCTCGCCGTTCCGGAGGCGGAAAAGGCGGCTGCCGATGCGGCCATGGCGGCAAGGCTGGTTTCCCTCGCCTCCTTCCGTTTTGCCGAGGTCATCCTGTTCTATTCCCCCATCAAGGGAGAGCCGGATCTTCTGCCTGCGGCCGAAACGGCGCTTCGCACAGGGAAGCGGATCGCCTTCCCCCGCTGCGATCCCGAAACCTCGGTGATGGTCTATAAGCTGATCGATTCGCTGTCGGCGCTGACCCCCGGCGCTTACGGGATCCCGGAGCCGCCCGAGGAGGCGGAGGACTATCAGCCCTCCCCCTTCAAGCACGACGTCTGCATCGTGCCGGCGGTCTGCTTTGACAGGCAGGGCTATCGCATCGGCTACGGCAAGGGCTATTATGACCGGTTTCTTTCCGGCTTCGGCGGCTCGTCGGTCGGCTTTACGATGGATCGCTTGCTCTGTGACAGCCTTCCGAAAGGCAAATACGATAAGGCGGTCAATCTGATCATTACCGAGAAGGGTGTGATCACCCCCCAATGAAGGCCAAAGCATCGCTGTCCTCCCCCTTTTTCGTGCTGATTCTCTATCTGCTTGCGCTCTCCTCCCGCTTTTTGCAGCAGCGGCTTGTCGAGTCGGAGAGCAACGTCTATCTCACGGTCATTATTCTGCAGATCCTGATATTCGTGATCCCTGCCATCGTGTTCTGCCGCCTGAAGGGGGTCGGCTACGCGACAAAACTCAATATCCGCCTCTTTTCCCCCGCAAAGCTCGGCTGCATTGTCATGTCGGCGCTGGTGCTGATCTGCGGCTCGGTGCTGATCCGATTTGCCCAGATCTATGTCGGCGGGCTTGACCGCTTCGGCTTTTCGATGTTCGATTCCTATCTCGGAGACAGGGATACGGGGGAATTCCTCTTCGTCACGATGGCGTTTGTCGTGATGCCTGCCATTACCGAGGAATTCGTCTTCCGGGCGATCCTGCTGACGGAATACAATGAGGACGGCTTCGGGGCGATCACGGCGTCGCTGATCTCGGCGCTGCTGTCGTCGATGATCTTCTTCAGCCTGGAAAAACTGCCGGTGTTTTTCCTTGCGGGGCTGATCTACTGCATGATCACCTATGTCACCGGCTCGTCGCTGACGGCGCTGCTGACCCATATGATCTTCAATTTTTACGGGATTTTCGCGGAGCGCTATGTCCTCAAGGCGATCATCAATCCCTCCAATAAGATCATCAGCATCTTTACCTTTGCGCTGCTCTTCCTGATCCTCGCCGTCATCATGTTCGGCGAGTATGAGCATATCCTGCGGAAAATGGGGATCAACGGCGTCCCCACCCCGTCCTACCGTCTGAAGAAGACGGAGGACGGCACCACGCCTGACGTCGCGGCGACGGAGGCGGAGGAGGAGAGCGGGAAGGCTCTGATCGGAGAACGGGCGAGAATGAGCCTGGAGGCCTTCTTTTCCCCCGGCTTCCTGCTGTGCATTCTGTTTTTTGCCATCGCCGTGTTCGGCTTCAGCCGATAGCCGGCGGCATACGTTGAAGCTCCGCCCGGACAGCATGCCGAGGGCGGGAAAGGTTTGGGTTTTGGATGAACGAGAACAACAACCGATACAATAACCGATATCCGGAGCAGCGGCGGACCGATCCGACAAGACCGGGCAGCAATGCCGCTCCGCAGGGGACTGACAGAAGGACGGGCGCGTCCCGGCCTCAGCCCTCCCCCCGCCCCGCTTCCCG
>CALWTY010000043.1 GCA_944384585.1 uncultured Clostridia bacterium
TTGTCTTTAACCGAAAGGAGCGCACAATGATACAAAAAAGCCTGCTTGCCCTGCTGCTGACTGCCGCTCTGAGCGCGCCGCTCCTGCTCTCCTCCTGCGGCAGCCCGGCAGACGATCCCTCTGCCGGCCAAACGACCGCGCGGGGGACGGAAGCGACGGAAACCGACAATATGGAGGAACCGATGAACCGACCGATCCGATATGACCCCGAAACCTTTATGCAGCCTTTCTGGAAAGGGGACACCGTCTACCACGAGGCCGTCACCGTCATCCGCACCCGGGACGGCAAGGCAGAAGCGCCGCTCTTTTACAAATCCGGCGTGAAGATCCTCGATGTCTATGACATGACGCTCTGCACCCGCTACGTCGAGGGCGTTGACTACTACTATGAGGACGGGATGCTGAAGCTGACCGAGAATACCCGCTGCCCCTTCTACGAGGAGGAGGAATACTATCCCCGCGCCGCGGGGGATTCCGCCTTCGTGATGAACGACGGCGTGCATCACACCGTCTACGAAGCGCTGAACGACATGGGCGGGAAGCAGCTTGCCGTCACCTACACCCACACCGACCGCTATGACGGCTACCGTCCCTCCTGCAAGGCGGAGCTGCTCCCGCAGACCATCGCCAAGCTGGAAAGCAAGCAGCCCCTCAAGATCGTCTTCTACGGCGACAGCATCACCGTCGGCTACGGCTCTTCCGGCATGATCCCCTCTCCTCCCTCCCTGCCCGACTATCCCACGCTCTTCAGCGGGATGCTGATCCGGGAATACCGCGCACCGGTCACCTGGGTCAATACCGCCGTCGGCGGGACGGGGATCGAATGGGGCATTCAGAATGTCAATGAGCGGGTGATCGCCGAGCAGCCCGATCTTGTTGTGCTGGCCTTCGGCATGAACGACGGGGGAGTCTCCGACGCTGCCTACTGGACCGCGCGGCTGAAGCTGCTGATCGACAAGATCCGTACCGCCCTGCCCTCCTGCGAATTCCTGCTCGTCTCGACGATGTGGGCCAATCCCGAGGCAAAGGGATGGAACAAGATGCAGCCCTCCTTTGAAAAGGAGATGCTGAAGCTGGAATCGGAAGGAATTGCCGTCGCGCAGGTGACCTCCCTGCACGAATCGATCATGCAGGGCAAGACCAGAGCCGGCGTCACCGGCGAACCGATCCTCGGCTATGTCGACACGACCGGCAACAACGTCAACCATCCGAACGATTTCTTTACCCGCCTCTACGCGCAGACGCTCTTCGCGGCGGTCGCGGAGGGCTATTCCTGAAGAAAAGGGCGGAGGAGCAATTGCATCGGGGCTTCCCGATGCAATTTTTCCGAAGGGACGGCGTTCGGCGTGCTTTCGCGGCGACGCGGCCGGGTGCATTCGGGGATATGCCGCTTGCGGGTGTGACTGTGTGACGGCGACGCGTCCGGTGCATTCGGGGATATGCCGCTTGCGGGTGTGACTGTGTGTCGGCGACCGCGGCCGTGTGCCTCCATGCATCCCGATGCCTCATCCGCGGGATTTCCGCCGATGCATATTGCCCGCTCCTCCGGCATAAAATGGCGGCATGGGAGGCTTTGCAGCCGAAACTGTCCCGCCGAAAGGACGCCGATCATGAAACGATTCCTTCCTGTCCTGCTTTTCCTGTTCCTCACCCTGTTCCTCGCAGCCTGCCGCCCCAACGAGAAGATCAACTTCCTCAGCTACCAGGCCTATCCCTTCTCGGCACGCGGCCTGCTTACCTTTGATAACGCCGAATACGAGGTTCTGGTGACCGTCCCCCGCGCAGGCGATCTCCGTCTTCAGCTTGCCGCGCCGAAGCTGCTCAAGGGAACGGTCCTGACGCTGGAGGACGGGACGGTGACGGTCAGTGTCGGGGATCTGACGCAGACGGTACGGGACGGCGGCTATGCCGCCTCCGACGGAATTCTCCTTGCGGCGCGGATGTTCTCCCTCACGGGCAACAATTTCTCCGACGCAGGCGTGACGACCGAGGACAACGTCCGCTACAGCTATGCCGAATATCAGGTCGAAGGAGGATCGGTCCGCGTATTCATCCGGGAGGGCTGTTCCGCCCCCGAAAAGCTGACCGCCACCCTCAACGGGCATGATTTTTCCTTTCTGTTTATGAACGAATCATAAAATTTGAGCTATCCCCCTTGTATCAGCAGAAAAAATAGGATATAATGGAGACGTTAATCAAGTAAATCGGAGGAACCACAATGTTTGGGACATGTTTGAACTATCTTGAAGCCGCCCCTGAAGCGACGCCTGCCGCCGGCGGCAGCACCTGGATCACGCTGGTCCTGCTGGTCGGTATGATCGCCGTCTTCTATTACTTCATCATCAGACCGCAGAAAAAGCAGGAGAAGCAGGTCGCGGAAATGCGCGACAGCATCACCGTCGGGGATGAGATCATCACCATCGGCGGAATCATCGGCACGGTATTGATCATCCGGGACGACAAGCTGATGATCGAGACCGGAAACGACAAGACCAAGCTGACGATCCTGCGCTCCTCGGTCAAAACCGTCCTTCGCGACGAGGAAGAGGAGCCCAAGGAGAAGTAATCCCGCCGTCCCGGCATGAATAAAACGCACCCTGTCCGAATATCCATGTACAAAGGATATCGGGCAGGTTTTTTTGTCTGCGGATCCGGATCGATACGGTCAAAGGAGATTATCTATGAGCGGGAAAATGCTGAAACATTCGCTGATCGGGGCAGGGGCGGGGCTGGCAGGAGCGGTGCTGCTGCTTCTGCTCCTCGGACTGATCCTGCTGCAAGCCGAGAACCCCGACGGGCCGGCCGCGCCGGGGGCGCAGGGAGTGCGTCTGATCGGTGCGGCAGTGGGAGGCTTTCTTGCGGCGCGTCTCAATCGGGAGAAGGGGCTGCTCTGCGGCGGAACGGCGGGGGGATTTTATTCCCTCGTTCTGCTCCTGGCGGCGGCCTTTACCGACGGAGCATTCCCGGTGCTTCGATCGCTCGGAGGCTGTCTGCTCTGCGTCGGGCTCTCGGCAGGAGCGGGGGTTCTCGGACTGCCGGGAGAAAAAAGCGGTGCGGCAAGACGGCGGGCACTGATGAAACGGAGCGGACGGAGCTGAAGCGGCGGCTCCGCCCGAGAATTTGCGCTCCGCCCGCGTGGGAGTCTGCGGGGCGGCGGCTCCGCCCGAGAATTTGCGCTCCGCCCGCGTGGGAGTCTGCGGGGCGGCGGCTCCGCCCGAAAATTTCGCTCCGCCTGCGTGGGAGTCTGCGGGGCGGCGGCTCCGCCCGAGAATTTGCGCTCCGCCCGCGTGGGAGTCTGCGGGGCGGCGTGTGCTGAATACGAAAAAGCACTTCGGGATACCCGAAGGGCTGAATCTTTATCGCTGCGCGCGGGAGAATCGTCACAGAAACCATCCGTACAACACCTCGGCAACCCCCGTCGTCTCTTCGGAGGCGCGGATGGCTGCGACCTCTTCAAGCTCGGCGGGCGCATTCTTCATGATCACGCCGATCCCGGCGCAAGCCAGCATCTCCCGATCATTCAGACTGTCCCCGAAGGCGACCAGCCGGCTGCGCGGCATCCTTTCCCGCTCGGCAATCCGCAGCATTCCGACCGCTTTGGTCATCCCCTTCTGCACCAGCTCGGTGTAGGTGGGAAACCGGATCACGTCATACAGCAAGGACAGCTCCTTTGCCTCCTCGTCTCCGATCGGGCAGAGAACGGTCAGCTTCGTGATATCGTCTGCCGTCGGCAGCACCTCCCGATACTCCGCCGCGATATTGCGGAAGGGATCGAAGTCCGCCGTTGTCAGCACCTGCCCGACCCCCTCGAAGCGCACCGGAATGCCCCTCCCGAGACAGTAGTCGGCGGTACGGAGCAGCACCTGCGTCGGGATGCACTCGTTCATCAGACACTCTCCCCGGTATTCCGTATACGCCATTCCGCAGACCATCCCGTCCCAGTCAAGCTCCGCAAGCGTCTCCGGGATAAAGGCCCGCGAGCGCGCGGTATTGAGAAAGATCCCGTGTCCCGCCGCTTTCGCGGCGCAAAGCGCCTCCCTGACCGACGGCTCGACTTTTTTGCCGAACATCAGCGTACCGTCTACGTCGAAGAACATCAGGATTCTCTCCTGCTTTCGGATTGAAGGTCTGCTCTGCATTTCCGATCACTCCTCCTCCTTGCGCAGCGCAAGATATGCGTCGGCAGAGGTGAGCTTCCCGTCCCCGTCGAGATCTCCTGCAGGAAGATCGTATTCGCTTTCCGAGGCGGCCATTCCGTTTGAGAGCATGAGTATCCGTCTGGCATCGTCGGCGGTGATCAGGCCGTCGCCGTCGAGATCGCCGAGGAGGATGACGGTCATCGCCTTATAGATCCCCTGATCGTCCTCCACCCGGATCGAAGCCCCCGTCCCGACGAGCTTGTCGGTACCGTTAAGGAGTGTTCCGTCGGCAGCGTACAGTTTGACACCGCCGCTCTTTTTCAATCCCGCAAGGACTTCGTCGGCCGTCATACCGTCTGCGATGAGGAAGAGCAGCTCCCCCTTGACATACATCCCCGACGTTTCCTCCGGCACAATATCCGATGCGCCGGCAAATGCCGCCAGCACCACCTTGACCGTCACGCCGGCCTGATAATTTCCGGTTTCGGCAAAACGCAGCTCGACGGCAGTCCCTTCGGGGAAGGAAAGCGCCTCCTTGCCGGCGGGAGTCCATTCCTTTCCTCCCACCGTGCGGTATTCAACGCCCTCGCTCGTCACGGTGATATAGCCGTGCCGATCGCGGAGCGACGGCTGTACGACCTTCATATCGGGCTGTTCCGGATTTGCGGCCTTTGAAATCGTGAAGGAAACCGCTTGGCTCTCGACCTGCAGATAGCGGTCTGTCTCTGCGGCATACGCCTTCACATAATAGGTTCCCGCATCGGTCGGCGGTGCGATTTCCTTCCGGCAATCGGCATCCGAGAAGAAGCGGAAGCTGACGGCGCCGTCCCCGACATATCCCGACGCAGCCGGCACGGGCGTATTGCCGTTATAGGCATAGCCGCCGCAGCTGACCGAGAGAGGAGAGGTGCGCTTGCTGACGGTGATCACCACGCTCTCGGTGTTGACCGAGGTGACGGGGACCCGGCATTTCTCATTGGTATTCCGCACGACGGCATAGACGCGATAGCTGCCGGCCGTCGGGCAGAGCGGGGTAACGGTCAGCCCGTCTCCGATCTTCTGCGGCCCGCCGTCGTTCAGGGTCATATACCACTCGACGGTGATGCGTCCGCCGTCGGGAGAGGACGCGGTCAGCGTCAGCGCCGAGGCCGCCTCTCCGACCGACAGCTCCTGCGCGTCGGCATCAAATTCGATCACCGGCGCGGCTGCTTTCTCGCCGGCGCGGGTCACCGTCACGGTATAGTCGGCGCTCTCCCCGTTTTCTGCCGTGACGCGGAGATACACCGTCGCGCTGTTTCCGGTGAAGGGGTAAGCGCTGACCGACGGGAGCTTGATCAGGAAGGAGGGATCGGAGAAATACGCGGTCTTCGCGCCGGAATGAACCGTCGCCGTCAGATCGAGCGTCTGCGCCGCATAGGGTGCGGTATAGGTGACCGTTCCCTCTTCGTCATCGATGACGGCGTCCTTCAGCATATCGAAGCCGTGGATCGAGCAATCGTTGCTCAGGGTGACGAAGCGCCCCGTCTCCGACCAAGCCGAGGTCAGATAGATGCCGTCCTCCGTGGAGGCGGACAGGCGGTAATAATAGGTCTTCCCCGCCTCAAGCCCTTCCGCTCTGCAGCCGGGCTCCTTCACGGTGAAGGCAACGGCGTCGGTGAAGCGGTCGTTCAGGCTGACCTCGAGGCGATAGGAATCGGCATTCCCGACCGCGTCCCATGTCAGCGTTGCGGAGCTTGAAGCGGTTTCGGTCACCTTAAGGCCGCCCGGAGTCGGAAGGCGCTCCGCCTCTCCGACGCGGAAGCGATCAAAGGCGCGCTCCGCTATATTGCCGGCATGATCGGTCACGCGAAGCCGCCAATAGTAAACGCCGTTTGCCAGCGTGACCGGCTTCCCGCTCTCAATCGCCATGACGGCAGGCTCCGTCATCTCGCGGTCGGAGGCATAGACGATCTCGTAGGCTGCGATGCCGCTCCCCGTATCGGTCGCGCCGCGGACGGTGAAGGTGACATTCGTCCCCGACACCGAGATATCGCAGGAGGCGGCGCTCAGATCGGGCTTGGCTTTGTCGATGTTGGAGATCGTGATCTCCTGCTCCCGGCGGGTGATATTGCCGGAGGGATCCCGGACCATGATCTGCCCGACGGGGAAGACGGTGTTCTCCTTCAGCTCAAGCACGCCCTCCGCCTGCCATGTTTTCCCGCCGTCAAAGGAGAAATAGACCGTCCCGGTGTTATCATTCGCTTTAACCGTCAGCGTCACGTCGCCGTTTGTCCATTCCGTCGGCGCGGCGGTCACCTCGCTGATCTCGGGAGGAGTCGTATCCCCTCCCCATACCGCGAACAGAACGGCGGAGGCATTTTCCGCGTAGGGATCGCCGGGGCGATACTCCGGTTCTTTCGCGCCGGAATCCCTCGCCCAGCCGAGGAACTCATAGCCGGTCTTTTCCGGCGTTCCCGTCGGGATGGACACCTCGACGCCATATCGTTTATTCAGCGCGGACGGCAGCTCCCCCGTCCCGCCGTTGAGATCGAAGGAGACGGAATAGAGCCAGCCGCTGACATAATCGGCATAGGGATCGGCGGGCAGCTCAATGAGCGGCGACCAGCCTGCCGCGTGCTTGCCCCACAGATAGCCGTCGGCCTCCGCCACCTCGGTCACCGTCATGCTCTGTCCCTTCTTGACCGCGCCGATATGCGTATGGGAAAGCCCGGCGCCGTCCCGCACCTTCAGGGCAAAATTGGCCTTCCAGACCTCGCTCAGCCCGCCCGCCGGCACCGTCAGGGTGCGCTCGGCGGAATCGGTATTGCGGTAGGCATCCTCCGCCGTCGCCGTCAGCGTATAGACGCCGCTGCCGCCGATCTCCGACACCGGGATCACCGTCTCGTACCGGCCGTTTGCCTCGGTGCAGGGATAGCTTCCGACCGCCTGCGATCCGGCGTTCTTCACCGTAACGGTCACGCCTGCCATCTGCTTATTGTCAGAGGCGATGCATACGACGCGGATCTCCTCCGCGGTCAGAGAGGAGATCTCGAATTTTTCAAGCAGCGGTGGGATCTTATCGGCAATCGCCTCGTTGATGCTGAATTCGGAGGTGATCAGCTCGGCGGTCTGCTCCTCGGGATCCGCCCCGGGATAGGACGCCTCCTCCCTCACGGAAAGGGAGAAGGTATAGCGTCCGTCGTCAAGCTCTTCGATGCCGAGCCGCTCGGAAATCAGTTCCAGCGACGCGGTCTGCGCCCCCACCGAAACGGTGCAGGAGGCGGCAACCCCTTCCTCGGAGCGCAGAACGGCAGTATAGGAGAGTATCCGGTTCTTTGAGCGGAGGACTCCCCCGAAGGGCAGCTCGCGGAACGCCCCGTATTCCCCCTTCGGGACGACCGCTTCCTCTGCGGAGGTTGAGAAGACATATTCACGGAAGCCGACGTCCACCGCCTTCAGCCAGCCTCTCCCGTCGGCCAGCGCCAGCCAGAGCGAATCGTAGGCGTCGCGGTACCAGCCGGAAATCTCCGCCCTGCCGCCGTAGGAGACGGTTTCGGTGATATAGGAATTATCGGGAACCGGCAGGCTCCTGATCGGCGCGCCGGAGGTGTTGATCACGCTCACGACCGCCGACACGGGAGTCGTCGGGAGTCCCTCGGTCAGCCCGCCGGAATAGGTATAATAGGAGCTTTTCAGCGTTTTATAATAGGTTGAGATCCAGTCGCGGTAACGGACGCTTTCCTTCTCCAGCCCCTTTAAGAACTCGAATTTTTCGTAGTACAGCGGATTGGTGCGGAAGCGCTCGAAAACCGGAATGGCGGCGCTCCCCGAGCCCTCCGAGGCAGGGTATGCCTGAAGATGCAGATGCACGCCGGTGGAATTGCCGGTGTTTCCCATCTTGCCGATCACGTCCCCCGCCTTGATCTCGCCGTAGCCGCAGCTCACCGTCTTCAGATGGCCGTAGACGATATTGATGCCGCCGCTCTGCACGATGACATAATTGCCCCAGCCCGACCCGCGGTTATCGGTTTCGTTGTATTTATCCTGGATGTACAGCACCGTACCGGTGGTCGCCGAAACGATATCGAGGCGCTCCGTCCCCGTATAGCCGTTGGCGCCGATATCGATACACTGTCCGGCGTTATGGATGCCCCCGTTGTAGTAATAATCGAGGCAGTTGATGCGGTAGCTGCCCGGCACCGGCCAGAGCCACGGCAGATCGTAGCCGTAGTCCGCCCTGACGCAGAAGCAGGGGACGGCGGCAAACAGCAGGACCGCCGACAGCGCGGCGGCAAGCAGCCTCCGAACCGGGACGGTCGGTCGGTTTCTCCTTCTGAAAAGGCTGATCAAATTCATATCGGATGCTCCTTTGACAAAATGTGTCCGATGCAGCGCCGGGGCTGTTGCGGGGAAAACCGCGCCGCCGGTTCCTGAAACGGGAAGGGGCGGCGCCATCACAGATCCAGTTGATTCGTTTTTTTCATTCTAACCCAGCCGCAGCGAAAAATCAATAGGATTATTGTAAATTCGACACCCCCCGCCGCAAATCAGCACCTTTCACAAATCCCGTCCGAAAAAAATGTACAGAATGATTAACTCCCCCTCGAAGCCTCAATCGGCGATTGTTCAATTTATATTAAAAGAATTGTCAAAAAAAGTTCGCATATCCCGATCCGTGCGGTGCTATAATATCGGTATATCCCGTTTGCCCCGCGGCGACGTCTCGCCGCCTGAATATGCGCCGCTCCGCGGCCCTACCGATAGGGAGTCATACCGTGACAAGAACCGGAAAACGAATCTGCCGACGGCGGAGAAATAACAGCTTTATCTTCTCCTCCGTCTATTTTATCCTGACCTTCCTTTACATGGAAGCCGTCTTTCATATTGCGGAGTTCGGAAACGGCTCCGTCCTTTTCCCCGTCCTTTTTGCCGTTCCCGCCGGCTTCCTCTTCGCCTTTATCACCGATCTCTTCCCGGAGAAGACCGGCAGGATCCTGCGGTACGTCCTGTCAATCGCCGTCATGGTGCTGTTCGGAACGCAGGTGGTCTATTTCCATTCCTTTCAGGCCTTTATGTCGATGTCCCAGGTCGGGATGGGAGGCGACGTTTTCACCAATTTCTTCAAATCCATTCTTCTTGCGATCTGGGAGACCCTGCCGACCCTGCTGCTTCTCTTCCTGCCGCTGCTTCCTCTGACGCTCCTTCAGAAGAGATTCCGCCCGGAAAACCGCTTCACCTGGCAGAAATCGCTGCTGCTGATCGTCTGCTTCGTCCTGACCCAGACCCTGTCGGTGCTTCTCCTCCCGCTCGGCGGGACGGCCGCGCATACCGCCTATGACAACTTCTATTCGAACTGGGTGCTGGATCTCAGCGTCGAAAAGCTGGGGCTTCTCACCACGACCGCCATTGATCTGAAAAATCTTATCTTCCGGGAAAGCACCCTGCCCTCCGAGAAGCCCGATGTTCCGATCCCCGTTCCGATCCCCGGTCAGACCTCCGGCACAACGCCTCCCGCCCCTCCGGTATCGGGCGGCACGACCGACGGGGATGCTCCCTCGCCGGAATCCCCCTACAATATCATCGAGGGGCTTGATTTTGCCGCTCTTGCGGAGCAGCAGACCGACGAAACGGCGCGCCTTGTCATGCAGTACCTCGCGGCGCTTGAGCCGACGAAGAAAAACCAATACACCGGCCTCTTCCGCGACTGCAATCTCATCCTCATCTGCGCCGAATCCTTCTCCCCGATGGCAATTCACGAAGAGCTGACGCCGACGCTGTGGAAGCTCTCTCACAGCGGCTTCGTCTTCGAAAACTATTGGACGATGTACCCCTCCAACACCACAAACGGCGAATATTCCCTTCTGACGGGGCTGATCCCCGATCTCTCGAAGCCGAAGGCAGACGGCAGCTTCCTCGCCTCCTCGAACAACACGATGAACCTCACCGCCGCCGCTTATTTCAACGCCCTCGGCGTCACCTCCCGTGCCTATCACAACCATACCGGCAGCTACTACAAGCGAAACGTCACGCATCCGAATCTCGGCTTCCTCTTCAAAGGCAAGGAGGAAATCGGCGGACTGAGCGGCTGGCCGGAGTCGGATCTGACGATGATGCAGCGCACCCTGCCGGAGTATATCGGGAACGATCGCTTCTTCGCCTATTACATGACGGTCAGCGGGCATCACAACTACAAATTCGGCGGGCTGAACAGCATTGCCGACAAAAACAAGGATCTGGTCAGTCATCTCGACATGAGCGACGCCGCCAAAGCCTACCTTGCCTGCAACATCGAGCTGGACCGTGCCGTCGGCTATCTCATCTCGGAGCTGGAGAAGGCGGGAAAGCTGGAGAACACCGTCATCTGCATCAGCCCCGATCACTATCCCTACGGCCTGACCGACAAGGAATACCGGGATATGCTCGGCCACAGCTTCAAATACGATGCGCTGGAGCGCTATTGCAGCACGCTGATCCTCTGGAACTCCGAGATGGAGACGGTCTCCGTCGACAAGCCCTGCGGTCCCGTCGACGTTCTGCCGACCCTGCTCAATCTGTTCGGCTTCCGCTACGATTCCAGGCTCTATTCCGGCTGTGATATCCTGTCCGACAGCTACGGGCTTGCCATGATCTCAAACCAGAGCTTTATCACCGACAAGCTCGTCTACAACAGCCGATATGGGACAACCTTCTCCCTCGACAAATCCTGGAAGATGCCGGAGGGCTATCTCGACGCCTATCTCCAGATCGTCAGAAACCGCTTCTCCATTGCCTCGAATATTCTGAATCTCGACCTTTACGCCAAGCTCCCCGCCGATCTCATCGCCGCCGCGCAGAAGCCGCGGGAATGACCGCTCCCCGCCGACACAGACAGATAACGCAATACGGCAAGCCGATTTCCGATCGGCTTGCCGTTTTTTTATTCATGGTGAAGGGGATGCGCCGTCGGAACGCCCGTCAGAGCAGGCTGAAGGCGAGGACGACGGAGGCGAAGACGATCGACACCATCGAGAGCAGCTTGATGAGGATATTGATGGCAGGCCCCGCCGTATCCTTGAAGGGGTCTCCGACGGTATCCCCGACAACCGCCGCCTTATGCGCCTCGCTGCCCTTGCCGCCGCAGTGTCCACTCTCAATGTGTTTTTTGGCGTTATCCCATGCGCCGCCGGAATTGGACATGAACGCCGCCAGCAAGAAGCCCGTGACGGTGGCTCCCGCCAGCATTCCGACCACCCCGTTGACGCCGAGGAGCAGCCCCGCCGCGACGGGAACGGCGACGGCTATGACGGCGGGCAGGAGCATCTCCCGCAGGGAGGCCTTGGTGCAGAGATCGACGCAGGCAGCATAATCGGGCTCTGCGCGCCCCTCCATGATGCCGGAAATCTCGCGGAACTGCCGTCTGACCTCCGTCACGATGCTCTGCGCCGCCCGGCCGACCGCCTTCATCGTCAGCGCCGAGAAGAGAAACGGCAGGCAGGCGCCGATCAGAAAGCCGACCAGCACAACGGGGTTCATGATGTTGAGATCGAAGACAAAATCGGGCTTGATCGAGCGCACCCGATCGATATAGGAGGCGATCAGCGCCATCGCCGTCAGCGCCGCCGAGCCGATGGCAAAGCCCTTCCCGGTCGCCGCCGTCGTATTGCCGAGGGAGTCGAGCGCGTCGGTGCGCTCCCGCACCTGCTCCTCCAGCCCCGCCATCTGCGCGATACCGCCGGCGTTGTCCGCCACCGGGCCGTATGCGTCGGTCGCCAGCGTGATCCCCAGCGTCGAGAGCATCCCGACCGCCGCCAGCGCAATCCCGTAAAGCCCGCGGGCATTGCTGAAGGGGAGCGCCTCCCCTGCCGTCACCACGCCGCGCCCGGCGAGGAAAAACGAGCCGAGGATGGCCGCCGATACGATCACGACGGGCGCAGCCGTCGACAGCATTCCGAGGCCGATTCCGTCGATCACTTCGGTGGCGCAGCCGGTTTCCGCCGCCTCCGAAAGCCTCCTTGTCGGCCGATGGGAATCGGAGGTGAAGTATTCGGTGCAGAGGCCGATCGCCACACCCGCGCCGAGCCCCAGCAGGATCGCCCCGTACAGCCCCGTAAAGGCGCTGCCGAGGGTGAAGCGGACAATCGGATAGGCCGCCGCCGCGATCAGGACCGCCGCCAGATTCGTCCCGCGCCGCAGGGCTGCCAGCAGACTCTTCTGGGAGGTGTTTTCCTTGGTTCTGACAAAAAACGTGCCGATGACCGATGCGAGAACCCCCGCCGCCGCCAGCAGCATCGGCACCAGCATCGCCCGCGTGGCGTCGAGAGAGGCGACCTCGCGGAAGGCCGTCACACCGAGGGCAGAGGCGGAAATGACCGAGCTGACATAGGATTCGTAGAGATCCGCCCCCATGCCGGCGACATCCCCGACATTATCCCCGACATTGTCGGCAATGCAGGCGGGATTGCGGGGATCGTCCTCCGGGATGCCGGCCTCTACCTTCCCGACCAGATCCGCGCCGACATCGGCGGCCTTGGTAAAGATCCCGCCCCCCACTCTGGCAAACAGCGCCATCGAGGAGGCGCCCATTCCGAAATTGATCATCGCGCCGGAGAGCTCCGCCGCAGAAAGGCGGAAGCCAAACCTGAGCAGGAGATACCAGAGCGAGATATCAAGCAGTCCCAGTCCGACCACCGTCAGTCCCATCACCGATCCGGCGGAAAAGGCGACTCTCAAGCCTCCGTTCAGGCTCTTCCGGCAGGCGTTTGCGGTTCTTGCATTGGCGGCGGTGGCGATCTTCATACCGATAAAGCCCGAAAGCGCCGAGAAGAAGCCGCCTGTGACAAAGGCAAAGGGAACGAAGCGATTTATGTAGCCTGCCAGCGCCATTCCGCCGAGGAGCAGGAACATGATCAGGAAAAAGCCCCCCACGATCCGATACTGCCGCTTCAGATAGGCGTTTGCCCCCTTGCGGATCGAATCGGAGATGGCGGTCATGCGCCCCTCCCCCGCGGGGCAGCGAAGCACCCTTCTGGCGGTGAGCAGGACATAGAGCAGCGCAAGCAGTGCCGCCGCCGTCACCGCAAACGCCGCCCCCTCTCCGAGGACGTCGTGCCCGCCCTCCGCCATGTCCTTCAGCCGGTTCATCAATGCATCCATACCACAGAATCCTCCGGTTTCGTTCGAGTTCTGTTTCCATAATATCATACTTTCTGTGATATTGCAACTGTAATTTTAACATTTTTATAACATTTTTGTGATAATTCGGGATAAAATAACATCAATAGTGTGAATTTCGTATTTCGTTTTCACTTTTTCACAAGCATCGCAGCCCCCGACAGGATCAAAAGCCCTCCGAAAAGCCTCCTTAACAGCGCGGCGTCGACGGCGGCAGCCGCCGCCGACCCGAGGACGGCAAACAGCGCTCCCGCCGCCGAGAGGAGCAGCAGCCGTCCGGGGCGCAGCGCGCGCTTCCGCAGATTGACCGCCAGCGCCGAAAGGGAGGCGGCGATAAAGAACAGCAGATTGATGCCCTGCGCCGTCAGCTGCTCCTGTCCGCCGGCCAGCGAAAGATAGATCACAAGCAGTCCCCCGCCTCCGACTCCCATCCCCGCCAGCACCGAGATGAGAAAGGCAACCGTCAGATCGACCGTCATACGCCTCGTCAGAGCCTCCTGCGGACAAAGAGCCGGAGCAGCGCCCTCCCGTTGAAGGGGATCAGCGGATAGAGATAGGAGCGCCCCTCCACCGTCCGGTTCAGCGCGATCAGCACCACCGACAGAAGCAGGCCGCCGATCAGCCCCCACAGCCCGAACAGTTCCACCGCCAGCAGAAGCAGGATGCGGAGAAACTTGACGGCATACCCCAGCTCATAGCTCTGCTGGGTAAAGGAGGCGATCGCGACGATCGCCATATAGAGGATGGTCTGGGAGGAGAACCAGCCCGCCTCCACCGCATAATCACCGAGGATCAGTCCGCCCACCACCGACAGCGAATTGCCCAGCATACTCGGCGTGTTCAGGGAGGCAAGCTTCAGCCCGTCGATCATAAACTCCGCCAGCAGCAGCTGCAGCAGCAGCGGAACGGCGGCGGGCTCGCTGATATTGATAAACGCCAGCCAGCCGGGAAGCCTCTCCGGCGTTTTGACAAGCAGATACCACAGCGGCGTCAGGAAAAAGGCAAGAAGAAAGATCAGCAGACGGATGATCCGCAAATAAGTGCCTGACAGAGGCGGAAAGTAGAAATCGTCGGTCTCCTGCAGGAAGTCGAAGATACCGGTCGGAAGCAGCATAACCTGCGGCGTATTGTCGCAGATCACGATCACGCTCCCCTCCTCCAGCATCGCCGCCGCCGTGTCGGGACGCTCGGTATAGCGGATCTTGGGGAAGGGATTGTACCAGCCCCGCTTGATCAGACATTCCGCCAGGCTCTCCTGCGACATATTGAGCGCCGAAACCCTGACAGAGCCGAGCTTCCGCCGCAATCGCCCGACAAAAGCGGCGTCAGCCTTCCCCTCCACATAGCAGAGCGCCGCGTCGCAGCCCGCCGGCGAACCGATCGTGAAGCGCTCCGCCCGCAGCATCGGATCGCGCAGTCTCCTGCGGATCAGGGCGGTATTCCGCACCAGCGATTCCCCGAAGCCGTCCCGCGGCCCTCGCAGCACACGGTCATTCTCCGGCTCCTCCACCGAGCGGAGGGGAAGGCTCTTGACGTCGATGACCGCCCCGACGGGAACACCCTCCGCAAGCAGCACCGCACGACCCGACAGCACGCTGCCGCAGAGCGTCGGCACGTCGTCGCTGAACGTCACGTCATGGTGCGGCAGCCCGTAGATGCAGCGCTGCGGCGTATCGGAGGAAACAACGAAGGCGAGCAGCCGTCCCGCGATCTCCTCGTCAAGCAGCCCCGCCACCGAATAAAAGGACACCTCTCCGCCTGCCGCCCGAAGGCGGCGGCGCTGTATGTCAAAGCTTTTTCCGACCCCCAGCGCGTCGTCCAGCGCCGCGGTCAGTCCCGCATATTCCTCCATGCTCTCCTCCCGTCACTCGTTTTCCGATAGTATGCCCCCTTCGGCGGAAATTATCAGTCTCCCGCGCCTTTTCTCCGGTTTTTCGAAGTTTTCCGTCTTCATGAACGGATTATTCGCTGAAAATATACCGATATTTCATCGTTATGTCACAAAAAAGTTGCCTTTCGGTGCTATACTGAAGGAGTAAACAAAAGTTCGCTCCGCGTTCCGCGAAGAGAAAGAAGAGGTTGCGGATATGAAAACAGTGTATCTCATAACAGGCGGCTTCGGACATCTCGGATCCAACCTTGTCAGCATGCTGCTCGATACCGACGCCGAAATACGGGTTTTTGACGTCTCGGAAAGTAAGGAATTCGCCGGCACAGGCGTTCGGCTTGTGACGGGCGACATCCGGAAGGAGGAGGACGTGAAGCGGCTCTTCGAAGGGCTTGAGGGCTGCCGGATCAACGTCATCCACTGCGCCGGCATCGTCTCAATCGCCTCCCGCTACGATCAGAACGTCTACGACGTCAATGTCATCGGCACAAAGAATCTCGTCGAGGCAAGCCTTGCCCACCATGTCTCCCGTTTCATCTACGTCAGCAGCGTCCATGCCATTACCGAAAAGCAGGCGGGAGAGGTGATGAGCGAGATCCCCTTCTACGAGCCGGATAAGGTCTACGGCCTGTACGCCAAGACGAAGGCGGAGGCGGGAAACTACGTTCTTCAGGCAGTCGGCCGCGGCCTCAACGCCTCCATCGTCAATCCCTCCGGCATGATCGGACCGGGCGACAGCAAAATCGGACATACCACCCGCCTGATCGTCGATTATCTGAGAAGACGGCTGACCAGCGGCGTGCGGGGCGGCTATGATTTCGTCGACGTGCGGGACGTCTGCCGCGGCATCCTGCAATGCGTCGAAAAGGGGGAGTGCGGCGAGAGCTATATCCTGTCGGGACGCTTCGTTACGGTAAAGGAACTGCTCGACACGCTGCACGAGCTGACGGGGCAGCGGAAGATCCGCAGCTATCTGCCCATGTGGTTTATCCGCCCACTCGCACCGTTGGCTGAGCTGTACTACAAGCTGGTGCATACCAAGCCGCTTTTTACCCGATACTCCCTCTATACCCTGCGGAGCAATGCGCTCTTTTCCCATGAAAAAGCCACCCGCAAGCTCGGCTATGTCCCCCGCGACTTCCGCGACACCCTCTGCGATACCGTCAAATGGGTTCGCGACGCCGGTCTCGTGCCGCTCAGGCACCGCAGGAAAGCGGCGCTGTCGCATTGACACCTCCAACCGACAAAAAAAGCTGAACGCACCGTTCAGCTTTTTTCGTTTCCGTGAGATCCCGGCGTATCCCCGCGCCTCATATCCGGCGCTCCGCCCGGAATCGGGAGCCGCGCCCCCGCGGCAGCTATGCCGAGAAGGTCGAGGGAGCATTCTACACAAGCCCGGAAAAGCCGCGCCCCTGCGTCAGCTGCGCCTCCGCCCCGAACGTCTCTCTCCAGCTTCTCTCAAGCTCCTCCCGACCGGCGGAAGCCGTTCCGCAGATCATGGTATCCGATCCTCCGCCCCGGCAGGCGATCCTTGCCGCAAGGCGGGTATACGGCTCACGCACCCCCTGCCCGGCGATCACGAAGCGATAACTTCCCTCCCGGCCGCCGAAGACGCCGACCGTTGCGGCGCACCGGGCGGCGGCAGCCAGCGCCAGCTTGCGGAGCGCCGTCATATCCTCCCGCCCGTCAAACAGCAGACAGGGCGCGCCGCCGCTCATGCCCGTGAGAATCGCCTCGTTGAGCAAATCGTTGAGCGCCGCAATCTCCCCCGAAAGCCTCTTGTTTTCCTCCTCAAGGCGGCCGACCGCCTCCGGCAGTCCCTGCGGGCGGGAGGAGAGCATCGCGCAGAGCCGTCCGTTCAGCTCCGCCTCCTCCCGCAGCGCTTCAAAGGCTGCGCCGCCGCAGAGCATATGCACGCGGATCCCGCCCTTATAATGCTGCACGTCCGTGATGCGGATCAGCCCGATCTGCCCCGTGAAGGGAACGTGCGGCGCGCAGCAGGCGCAGCGGTCAAGGTCTCCGATGCAGACAATCCGCACCGCCTCCCCAAGCTCCAGCTTGCTCCGATACGCCATCCCCGCCAGCTCCTCGGGAGCGGGATAGCGCACCGTGACCGGAAGATTGTCCCGCACCGCTTCGTTTGCAAGCGTCTCGATTCCGGCAAGCTGCTCCCGCGTGAGCGTGCCGTCGAAATCGGCGGTCACATCCTCGCTCCCCATATGGAAGCCGACATTATGCAGTCCGTACCGGCGGAAAATCAGCGACGAGACGATATGCTCCCCGCTGTGCGCCGCCATCCGTTCCAGCCGCGTGCGGCGGTCAAGCCTGCCGATGACCTCCGTCCCCGGCGCAAAGCTCCCCTCCGTCACATGGACGATCACCTCTCCCTCGATCCCGACCTCCCGCACCGGCACGGTGCCGCCCCGTCCGTCGGGGAACAAGAAAACGCCGGTGTCGCAGGGCTGTCCCCCGCCCGTCGGGAAAAAGGCGGTGCGGTCGGTCACCGTCTCATACCGTCCCTCTCCGATGGGACGGCAGTCGGTGACCGTTGCCCTGAATTCCATGCAGAGGGGCTCGGTATCGTAGATTTTTACGGTTTTCGTTCTCCCGCGTTCCGTCATACGCTCCCTCCTTCCCGTTCACTTTTTCTCCACAAGGAAAAAGAAGGGGGAGGTCGGGGAATTGACGATCATCAGCTTGGAGACCGAGATCAGGCGGCGATCCAGCGTTTTGAAATAGTCGTCGAGCATCCTCCCCTCAAGCGTCCCCTCTTCATGACCCGGATAGACGGCGATCAGCAGTCCGCCCCCGTCCTCCAGCAGCCGCAGCGCCGCCTGTACCGCCGCCATCGTCGACTCCCGCAGGGTCGTCACCTTCTTGTCGCTGCCCGGCAGATAGCCGAGATTAAACATTCCCACGCAGATCTTTTCCCCGATATAGCGCTCGGCATTGGCGTGGGAGTCGAGGATCAGGGTATAGTTTTCGGGGCAGCCCGATTCTTTGAGCAGCGCCTCGGTATGGGACAGCGCCGTCTCCTGAATATCAAAGGCATACACCCGTCCCTCCTTTCCCACCTGCTCCGAGAGCCAGCGGGTATCATGTCCGTTTCCCATCGTAAAATCCGCGGCAACGCCGCCGACCTTGATGTGAGAGGAGATCAACTGCTTTTCCACCGTCAGAAGATCGATCATTTTTTGCAGCCTCCTTGCTGTATTTGATTCGCATAAAAGGCTGTACGCCGCGGCGCACAGCCTTTTGGTTCCGTATCGGTTTTCCGGGGAGCGCTTCCTTATTTGGAAGGATTGAGATAAGGCCAGTAGGCCTTGAAATAATTGATCCCCGAGATCAGCGTCATCAGCGCCGAGAAGCCGACCGTCGCATAGCTTGCGATCAGCAGGTAGTCCTCTCCGCCGAGGAAGATCGGCTCAAGCAGCACCACGATCACGCAGACCATCTGCGAAACGGTCTTGATTTTTCCCATCCAGTTCGCGGCGATGACCACCTTGTCGGCAACGATCATCCGCAGCGAGGTCACCGCCAGCTCGCGGAAGAAGATGACGAAGAGGCACCAGAACATCACCTGCACAAAGACCTCGTTTTCCCGATAGCGCACGAGGATCGCCAGATACGAGCCGATGATCAGCAGCTTGTCGGCGACGGGGTCGAGGAATTTTCCGAAATCGGTGATCAGGTTGTATTTTCTCGCAATCTTCCCGTCGAGCATATCGGTAAGGGAGGTGAGAGAAAAGAAAACCAAAGCAATGATCCTTCCGAGGGTATCGTCGATTCCGGTAAAGGCGATGAAGAACATACAGATCGGAACCAGGATAATGCGGAGGATCGTCAGTTTATTCGGCAGATTCATGGCAGCTTCCTTTCATTCGGCTTCGCCGTAGAGATCGTAGTCGACGGCGTCGGTGATCCTGACCCTGACGAAGTCGCCCTCAGCGGGCTTCCCGGCAGCGGAAAAATAGATCTTTCCGTCGATATCGGGCGCGTCGCCCTCTCCCCTTCCGAAATAGGTGCCGGCGACCGGGTCGTAGCCCTCGCAAAGCACCGTCAGGGTTTGGCCGAGGCGGGCGGCGTTGAGTTTTTCATGGATCTCAAGCTGGATCGACATGATCCCGTCGTAGCGGTCCTGCTTGACCTGCTCGTCGATCTGATCGGGCAGATCGTAGGCGGGGGTATCCTCCTCGCGGGAATAGGGGAAGGCGCCGAAGCGGTCGAATTCCGCCTCTTTGATGTATTCGCAAAGCTCCTCGTACTCCTCCTCTGTCTCGCCGGGGAAGCCCACGATGGCGGTCGTGCGGATCACGATGCCCGGCACGCCTTCCCGCAGGCGGCGGACGGTATCCCGCACCAGCGCCCCGTTCCCGTGACGGTTCATCGCGCGGAGCACGCGGTCGGAGATATGCTGGATCGGCAGATCGATGTAGCGAAGGACGCGGTCGTTCTCCCGCATCTCGGTGATCAGCTCCTCGGTGATCTTGTCGGGATAGCAGTAGAGCAGGCGCAGCCACGGAATCGCGGTATGGACGGTCAGCTCCTTCAGAAGCCGCGCCAGGCTGTATTCGCCGTAGAGATCCAGCCCGTAGCGGGTGGTATCCTGCGCCACGAGAACCAGCTCCTTCACGCCGAGCGCCTCCAGATCCTTCGCCTCCGCCACGATGTCCTCGATCGGACGGGAGCGGAAGCCCCCCCGGATCATCGGAATGGCGCAGTAGGAGCAGCGGTTGTCACAGCCCTCTGCGATCTTGAGATACGCCGTGTATTCGGGGGTGGTCACGATCCGCTCCCCGCCGAGGCGGAGGCATTCGTTCTTTTCGCAGGAGAAATATTTCCGCCCTGCGGCGACCTCCTCCACGGCCTTGACGATATTGTGGATGCTGCCCGTCCCGACGACGGCGTCGACCTCCGGCAGCTCGGTAAAGACCTGCTCGCGGTAGCGCTGCGCCAGACAGCCGCAGCAGATAATGCCCTTCAGCCGCCGATGCTTCTTGAGCCACGCGACGTCGAGAATGTTGTCGATGGCCTCCTTCTTGGCGCTCTCAATGAAGGCGCAGGTGTTGACGATGATAATATCTGCGGAGATATCCTCGGCGGTGATCTCATACCCCGCGTCGGACAGCTCCTTCAGCATTACCTCGGTGTCGATCTGGTTTTTCGGACATCCGAGAGACACAAAGCCGATCTTCGGTTTCTTCATTCGGTTTCTTCCTTTCGGCCGACGCACGGAGCAGGACAGAGCGGCCTCGCGCGCATCGCAGGCAAAAACCGGGCTTCCGCCCGAGCGCCTCCCGCACGTTCCGCTCCGCGGAGCTCCCGCCCCCGCACTTCGGTATCGATGATAGCTGTTATACAAAAATATTATAATACTTTTACCCTTCCCTGTCAATAGTTTGCCGAGAAAGAAGGCGCGCTCCTTTTCCGACACAGGGAGGGAGCGCCCACGTCTGACGGCGCACACCCGCTCCGCTCCCGACCCGTTGCGCAAACCGGACTCCCGCTCCACCTTCCGCTCCCGCTCGTTCCGAAAGACCGGACTCCCGCTCCCGGCGGTTAGGCGGGGGGGAAGCCCGCCCTCCGCTGCTTCCGAATCAACAACAAAAAGCAAAAAACAGCAATATTGTTAACCTGATCTGCAAGATAGATTATTGACAATTTCTGCAGGATACGGTATCATAAAAGCATAAATATTATCGCGAGGAGGATATCTCATATGTATAATTTTCCGATCGGTGTCATGCTGGACTCCTTCCGTCTTCCCGTGAAGGAGGCAATCGAAAAAACGGTGCGGATCGGCGCACGCGGCTTTCAGATGTACGCCACCTACGGGGAGCATTCTCCCGAAAACATGACCCCCGACAAAATCCGCGAACTGCTCGACATCGTCAAGTCGAACGGGCTGGTGTTCTCCGCTCTCTGCGGCGATCTCGGTCACGGCTTCGGAAACCGTGAGCGCAATCCCGAGCTGATCGAGAAGTCCAAGCGCATCCTCGATCTGGCAAAGAAGCTGGAAACCGACGTCGTCACCACCCATATCGGCGTCGTCCCTTCCGACCCCTCCCACGAGCGCTACAAGATCATGCAGGAGGCCTGCTATGAGCTGAGCCGCTATGCCGACAGCGTCGGCGCGCACTTCGCCATCGAGACAGGTCCCGAGCCCGCCGAGGTGCTGAGATGCTTCCTCGATTCCCTCGGCTCCACCGGCGTCGCCGTCAACCTCGACCCCGCCAATCTGGTAATGGTCACGGGGGAC
>CALWTY010000044.1 GCA_944384585.1 uncultured Clostridia bacterium
TTTTCAATTTCCTTTCGCAGTGCATCCTCCGGCAAGGCGAACGCCTTTTTCGCGCCGGAGAGCTTGTATACGCTGCGCAAGATAGATGCAAAGATACTCATGATTTAGTCCCCTCATTTCCGAGCCGTGACGCACAGCCAACTTTTCTTTTTGCATAAAAGGTCAATGTTGTTTGATCTCTCCTTTCGTTAGGTCTTTGTTATGAGGGCGTTTTTTAGGCTGTTTTTACCGTAAAATGCCTGTGAACCTACTGCGTTTTTCCAACTATTAATGAGTGGGTGGTATAGCTGCTTGGCTGGCATTATTCGTCGGCAAAATCCTGTGAAGGTATTCGCTTTTGACGTTGTTCTTTCATTCTGTCAGCACGCTTCCTTCTTTCTTCTTCGCTCAAAGGAGAAGAGAGCGCAACCCAAAATAATTCCTTTGGAATTTCTGCATAAACACCACCATAGTTGTCCGGGGGATCAACTCGATAGTGTTCCGGGTAATCCTTTTTTGCCTTTTTCAGCCTACTGATCAATTTGGAGTTGAACGTGTCAATACAAACCTTGTCTTCTTCCTCATTCCAAAGAATAATTGTTTCTTTTTCTAAAGGGGTTAATTTGTAGTCTGCCATAGCGTTGGTTGCCTTTCCTACATCGAAATATCGAAGGAGTTATCCATCGATTCGGATTCCGTAATATCCATCAGATATTTCGGATCCACAATAACTTCGGACTCGTTTCTGCCGTCGAAATAGGCATAAATATGCGATTTGTCAATCTGCGCCTGATACACAGTGCCGTCTTCATCGAATCGGGTTGCGAACCATTCGGCAATGCTTCTGTCCAACGTCCACGAGAGTGCCTTAACGTTTTTTGCGTTAAGGCAACACCGCACAATTCTGACTGCGCAAATCTGCCGTCAGATTTTTCGTCAAACAAACCAAATTGACGCAGGCAATAGTGGATCTATTGACAAGGAGATTTGTGCAGTTTGGCGAAAAAGATGCAAAAAGTTGTGCGGTCAAGGCGCGAGCCGCGAATTGCGCGGTGTTGCCTTAAATGAAGTAACGCCACGATAAACAGTTACCGTGGTGTCAAGGTCATTCAGCGTATTCAGTTCGTCTTGGGACATCAGATGCCGTGGCTCTGCCGATTGAAACAACGATAGGAGCTTGGCTTGAGGCAGGTTTGGATCGTCATTCGGATTCTCTGAACGTATCCATGCATCCGCAAGAATCTGTGAGAAATCCTTTTTGGACAGGTGATGAGCTGCATATTTGAGGAACGTCATTCCGTAGGGCTTGTTCGTCATCATATAGATTTCAAACGCACTCTTGGAGGAATTGATCTGTTCGCACACCATCTGTCGCCATTCGTGCAGAGCATTGCTGTCTGCCGTAATGTCGATGCATTGCGGTATGCCGTTTCTCATCACCATTGTGAAGCCTGTGTTGGTGAATGGATGCTGAACGATCATGGGCGAATAGGCTGTTCTGTTGATATCGGTGTAGAGCAATGTTCGTGCCATTGCCTTGACACCTTCCAGATTGGTTTCTTTCTTATTTACCATGTGCTTTCTCACCACCTGTACCTATCTTCAAATCCTTCACCCTTGCGAAGCTGTGCCATAAGCTCGTATTTATAACGCATATCGTTGCAGAACTCAAAATCTCTATTTCTGATCTGCAGTAGTGGTGTACCATCTTCCTCGGTGATATAACCGCCATTGTTTGTATGAATGAAGTCAGCCACTTCTTTCACACTGTAAAGTTCTGTACTCTTATCATCCAGCTCGTCCGAAAAGCCGAAGAGTACATCGTAGTAGTTTTCTGTCATACTCACCCCCAATCAATCCCGAAGAGTTCATCGGGAGAGTAGTTGCAGGTGAAGTCAACAGATTCGATATTGTCGCAATGACCGGACAGGAAGTTCTCGTCTTTCTGCATTCGAAGAGTGAAGTATGCGACTTCCTCTATTGAGGCTTGGAAGGTTTCACCCTCGCCGTAAAGGTAGGCTTCAGCGTGTATGCTGATTTCGGTGTCTTCCTCGATACTGTCGATGAAATCCTCAAACTTTGTGTAGTAATCGAAGTCATCAAACTCTCTCGGAATACCGCTGACAAGGAATTCTACCTCATTGCCATCGGGCGTTGATGCCCGAACGCGAGAGAATAGAAGAGCCATTACATTCCACCCATCGTCATGCCTTGGTTCATGAGTCGGTCTTCGAACTCGTCCTGATTGTCAACGAAGTAATCGTCATCTGGACTCCAAAGGCTCACGTACATGAACGCTCCACGGTGACCACCCTCGAAGTAGATCTCTCTCTGCTCGAATCCTTCGCCAAGACCATCGGAGTTCTGTCCGGTGATCCACTCCTTGAGATCCTGTTCCTCGTCCTCTGTGAGTGGTCCTGCGGTCTGTACGGTGATGCATCCGTAGAGTTCACCGTTTCTTCGCTCAAAGCCCCACTCGGCTGAACGTAGCTTTTCGGATACGCCGTTGTTACCGTGGAAGTAGTCTGCCATGTTGTTCTCGTCGATAGCGTTATAATCGATCATTCGCTGACGAATAACGTCTTCGTGACGAGCTGCGAACTCGGCATCTTCCTCGTAACCGTCCTCATCGACATCGCCCCAGCTATCTGTTCCGTGTACCCGAACGGTAAGGGGACAGTAGTATTTGGTAGTGACCGACTGAGGATATGCTTCTGTCAGCATTCTGTTGAGCTGCTCATAGGAGGCAAGCCCTTCGACCTTGACGGTGTTCTCGAATTCTCGTCTGTTGACATACGGAAGGTTGTTCATCAGAGCCATGGTGTCATTGAACGTATTGAATCTGAATCCGTTGGGCAATGCTTTGGCGATGGCGTTTTCTACGATCCCTCGGCATTCGAGAGTGAAGAACAAACCCTTGTCGGTTTCCTCATTGTATTTGATTTCGTAATCACTGGTATGATTCGCACCCAAATACGAGAGAGCTCCGGCGAGTTGTTTTCGCTCTACAGGGAGTTGCACACGGGCTGTATAGTCGCCGTTTGAAATAATTGCAATCATCTGTTATCTTCCTTTCTGCAATAAAAAAAGCCAAACGCTTGGCT
Organism: uncultured Clostridia bacterium; assembly: GCA_944384585.1. Classification (GTDB taxonomy): domain Bacteria; phylum Bacillota; class Clostridia; order Oscillospirales; family CAG-272; genus Colimorpha_A. The sequence goes on from CALWTY010000044.1 coordinate 3,084, forward strand.
GATAAGCATTTGGCTATGTATGCAGAAGGCTTTTTCTTTGCCTTCAGCGGTGCAATATTTGGTTTTCGGTAGTTCGGATCCTTTTGCCAAGACGATGGAGCGATTTTGAAAAAGTTGTTTTTAACCGTTTCGTGGGTTCGGATCCTCCCATGGAAGGGATGGAGTGTTTTTGTAGCGCACTATTTGTAAACATTTTGTGTCGAACGCAAAAAACCGGAAGAATTTGAAACCCTGTCGTGGGTTCAAGTCCTTCCGGTCGCTTGTGTTCCGTATTCAATTCTTAAAAAATCTCGTTTTCGGTAGTTCGATCCCTTCGACTCGAAGAAAAAACGAAAATGGATCGGTATAAATTCGAAAAAAGTTAGGCGCGAAAAAAGCGGAGAAATCTCTCGAAATCTCCGCTTTTCTCTTTTTTTCTCGGTCGGATCGATTTCGACCAAGCATCATGGCAGGGGTAGAAAGACTCGAACTCTCGACACGCGGTTTTGGAGACCGCTGCTCTACCAACTGAGCTATGCCCCTACAAATGCTTGACTATTATACCACATTTCCCTTTGGTTTGCAAGGGGAAAGCAAAATAAAAATATTAATTTTTCGTGAACAGGGCTGCCGCCCCGCCGTCTTGCATAGAATGGAATGTGATCCCTCCCCGAAAGGAGCTGTTCCCTCTGAAAAAGCCACCGATTTTAAGGCTTCTCTGCCTCTTGCTTTTGATCCTGCCCGGCTGCGGAAAAGCAGGGCTTTCCGCCGATGATCTGGCATTCCGCCTTTTGAATCTCTATCCGGCGCTGCCGCCCTGCTCCCAATATGTCAAAAACGCCGATCCCTACTCGGCAGGCTATCTCTCTCCGGAGGATTTTGCCTATTTTTACACCGGGGAACGGACGAGGCTGCCGGAATGGGATCTGATCGGGGAATTCCGCCTCATCCTTTCGGATTCCACCGAATTCTTTGAGATCCATATTCTCAAATCCGTCAACGCCACCGACGTCGACGAGATCAAAAAGCTCCTTGACCGACGGGAGCGCCTGCTCCTCCTTTACAACAAAGAAGAAGGCGATTATCCCGCCAAGCGTCCCGTCGTCTTCACCAAAGGCCGATACGCCGTTCTGCTCGCAACCGACGACAACGAATCGGCGCTCCGGCTGTTAGAGAGGCTGCTCTGACCTTCGGTACAAAAACGCCTTCCCCCGCTTTCCCGCCGGCAGGATCACGCCGGTCTGCCGAAGGATCGCCAGGGCATACCATGCAAGCCTCCCCTTCAGACGGTTCCGCTCCGCAAATTCCGCAGCGGTAAATTCCCCCGTCGGAATCACCTCCACAAGCCCCGCATAGTCGGCGGGGGAGGAAAACTCCAGCACGCCGAGGATCGCCTCCGGCACCCGTTCCTCCCGCTCCGAGCTTTGCCGCCCCCGCCTTCTCGTCCGCCGCTTATATTCGGTGACCTCCACCAGAATCAGCTTCAGACGAAAGCGGGGATGGGTCAGGAACTCCCGCAGCTTGTACAGCTCGCGGCAGATATCAACGGGGCGCTCCTTCTTCGGGGAAAGGCGCTTCGCGGTGAGGCTCCCGTCCTGCGGATCGATCCACACGATCCGCTTGACCGATGCGATCGGGCTGACCACCGTCACGGTGCGGTTCTCCAAAAACACGCCGAGCTTCTTCCCGACATTGGTATAGGAGCGGGTCTCGATCTCCGTGATCTCCTCTCCCTGCATGATATCGGCAACATAGCCCCTGTAGGGCTGCTCGTGAAAGCGGCAGTCCGGCTGAAGATAGTTTTTCAGGGCAAGGTGTAGGGTATGCTCGTTCAGCTCCCCGATTCTGCGCTGCTTGTCCATGATTCATCCTTTACGGAGCCGCCGCGGGGCAGCTCCGTTCTGATTTATTTGTAGGGCGGAGGGGAAAACTCGTTGACCGGGAACGCCATCTTCTCGAAAACGGCGCAGGGATCCTCGACGTCTCCCGACACGCACTCCTTCTCCGGCACGCTGTATTCCGACGCGCTGATGAGATACTGCCCCGGTCTTTCGATGCGGATGACCGAGAAGAAGCCGAGGGTGATATAGAGGCGCTTGCAGCCCTCCCTGCCGTCGGTCAGCATTCCGTCGACGAAGCAGCAGACATTTTCGGGAATCTCTCCCACGCCGCAGCACTGACAGTGGCAGCGATTCCGTTCCTCCGTCCCGATCGAGAGGGCGATCGGATCGACCGTTTCCACCACGACGGTCGGAAGATTGGTCGTCGCGCTCCCCTCCGGAACAGGAGAACAGAAGTCGCAGCTCGGGCAGCTCTTGAAGATATTGACGTTGCCCTCACTTCCGTAGAGGATCACCTTCTTGTCGCAGACCGCAATCCCTTCAAACTCCTGCGCCCTGCCGATATTCACGCAGCATTCGCAGACAATTTTCACATAAAAGCGGATAAGTATCTGATAAAAGCCGCGGTTGAACTGCACCGGCTCGGTATCGATGTTGACGCCGACGATCTTGGTACTCCTGACGCGGATCGCCGCGCATTTGTCTATAAGCTCCTGCCCGAATTCCGTAAGATAGACTCTGACGTCGCTGAAACAGTCTTTATCCTTGCAACTGTCAAGAATGCGGTTGCAGTCGATGCAGACCGTCTCGCGGCCGCCGTTTCCGCAGGGCGAGCAGGTTCTGTTATCAGCCATGATCTTTGTTTCCTCCCGTGTTTTAAGATAAAGAAGCCGTTGGCAAACTCTGCTTCAACTTGCATCTTCCTTACCATTCTATGCCGGGATCGTGATTTTGCCATTCCTCCCGCCCCCGAAGGAAAATTAAATCAACATATCCCCGTCCGGGAACCGGACGGGGATAGACAAAGGACACAGCGGACGCCGAACTGCGATCAGAGATACTGTCTGTATTTCTCCGGCAGCTCCTCCGCAGCCAGGGAGGACGTGATCACAAAGCTGACGGGGTGAGTCGCAGAGAAGGTAATGACCTTGTCGAGAAACGCGGTGAACTCCTCGAGCTTGTTTTCGCAGATCTTAAGAGCGGAATCGATGAAAATATCGGTAACGTCATGGTTTCCGGCAAAATTACCGGCGACGAAGCCGTAAAGCTGCGCGGCGTCGGTGATCAGATACTCATCGGTATCAAGAAGCCTGGCCTGATACTTGACCTCATGGATCAGCTTCGTTCCCTTTTCGATGAAGACAACGGCGCCCTTCGTCTCGTCAAGCCGTTTGTTCGCCATTTCCACGATCGTCTTGGTTTTTCCGGAGCCCTTGAGTCCTACAATAAGTTTCAGCATTTTGCGTACCTCCATGTATAATTAGTTAATACGGGATTTCAGTTCAGCGCGGCGCTTTTCATGCTCGGCGCCGGGCTTTCCGAGGAGCGCATACATATTGTTCTTGTAGCCCTCCACGCCGGGCTGATCGAACGGATTGACCCCCAGCGTATAGCCGGAAATTCCGCAGGCCAGCTCAAAGAAATATACCAGATAGCCGAAATCGTAAGCGCTTCTGCCGTCCAGCTCCAGCACCATATTCGGGACGCCGCCGTCGGTATGGGACAGCACCGTCGCAAGGAAGGCGTTGTAGTTGACCTCGTGCATCGTCTTTCCGGCGATATAGTTCATGCCGTCGATGTTGGCGGGATCCTCCGGGATCACGAAGGGACTTGCGTCGCTCCTGACATCGATGACGGTCTCAAAGATATTGCGCAGACCCTGCTGGATATACTGGCCGAGGGAGTGCAGATCGGTCGAGAAGACGACCGAGGCCGGGAAGAGACCCTTTCCGTCCTTCCCCTCGCTCTCGCCGTAAAGCTGCTTCCACCACTCGTTGAAGAGGGCAAGCGCGGGATCATAGGTGACCATGATTTCGGAGGTTTTTCCGCCGCGGTAAAGGAGATTGCGGATGGCCGCATAGCGATAGCAGTCGTTGCGGCTGAGGTCGGGATCGGTGTAAGCGGCGCGCGCGGCGGCAGCGCCCTCCATCATTGCGTCGATATCAATTCCCGCCACCGCGATCGGGAGCAGGCCGACGGCGGTCAGGACAGAATAACGGCCTCCGATATCGTCGGGAACGACGAAGGTCTCGTAGCCCTTCTCGTCGGCAAGCTCCTTCAGCTTGCCCCTTGCCTTATCGGTGGTGACAAAGATCCGCTTGACAGCCTCCTCCTCGCCGTACTTCTGTTCCAGCAGCGCACGGAAGACGCGGAACGCCACGGCGGGCTCGGTGGTGGTGCCGGACTTGGAGATCACGTTGATGCAGACATCCCTGCCCTCGCAGAGGGAGAGAAGCTCGTTCAGATAGGCGGAATTGATGCCGTTTCCGGCGAAATAGATATCGGGCGTATCCTTTTTCAGCGAATTATAGAGCGGGGATCTGACGAATTCGATCGCGGCGCGCGCGCCGAGATACGAGCCGCCGATCCCGATGGCGATAAAGACATCGCAGCTCTTCCTGATCCGCTCCGCCGCCATTTTGATGCGGGCGAATTCTTCCTTGTCATATTGAACCGGCAGATCGATCCATCCGCGGAAGTCGCTTCCCGCCCCCGTTCCTTCGCGGAGCGTGCGGTCGGCGGCGGTGATCTGCGGCTGGATGGCAGCCAGCATCTCCGGCGAAACGAATTTGTTGAGATATTTGGTTTCAAGTCTTACTGACATACTGTATTTTCGCGCGTCATCGCGCTTTTACGCCTTTCATGGTTTACATTTTCATTTTACTACAAAACGCGCGGTTTTGCAATAGCGAAATCCAAATATTCACTAAATTTTAAATATATAATGCCGTAACTGTTACCGACGTCAGAAAAAGAGGGAGGGGACGGGCGGCCGCCCGTTCGGAAAGCGACCGACCCGTTCCCCACCCGTCATCGCTGCGCGGGATTCAGCTCCCAAGCAGCGCTGCCGCCTTTTTCAGCTGCTCCCTGATCTCAAGGTGCTGGGGGCAGACTTGCTCACAGCGTCCGCAGCCGACGCAGGCAGAAGCGGGCTTCCGTCCCTTCCCGCCGACCAGCCGCCCGGCAAGGGCGGCGGCCTGCTGCCTGTCATTCCGAAGCATCAGCTCGTTCAGTGCCGCAAAGCTGCCGGAGATCCCTACCTCCGCCGGGCAGGTCTTGGCGCAGTAGTCGCAGCCCGTGCAGGAGATCAGATTCGCCCTGACCACCGCCTGTCTTGCCTGCTCCAGCACCGACCTTTCCCGTTCCGTCAAGCCGCGGAAGTCCTGCATGACCGAGAGATTGTCCTTCATCTGCCCAAGATCGCTCATCCCCGACAGCACCGTGATGACCCCCGGAAGATCGGCGGCAAAACGGAGCGCCCAGGAAGCGTAAGAGGCGTCGGGCTCGGCGCTTTTCAGCAGCGCCGCCGCCTCCTCCGGCGGAGAGGCCAGCATACCGCCCTTCACCGGCTCCATGATGATGACCGGCTTTCCGTGCCGGCGCGCCGTCTCATAGCATGCCCGCGATTGAACCGCGGGGTTTTCCCAGTCGGCATAGTTGATCTGAAGCTGCACGAATTCGGTCTCGGGATGCGCCGTCAGAATCCGATCCAGCTCCTCCGGCGTCGAGTGGAAGGAAAATCCGATATGACGGATCCTTCCCTCCTCCTTTTTCCGAAGGACAAAGTCCCACAGTCCGAAGTCCTCGAACAGTCGGGTACGATCTCCCCCCAGATTATGGAGCAGATAGTAATCGAAATAACCGGCGCCGGTCCGTGCAAGGGAGCCTTCAAACTGCGCGATGGCATCCTCCCTTGTCCTGCAGTTGTGCCATGCGGCATTTTTGGAGGCAAGCAGGTAGGATTCTCTCGGATAGCGCTCCACCAGCGCCTTTCTCGTCGCCTCCTCGCTCCCGCCGTAGACCCACGCGGTATCGAAATAGGTAAAGCCCGCCGCCATAAAGAGATCGACCATTTCCTTGGTCTGTTCAATATCGATCTCCTCATTCCTCCGCGGCAGACGCATCAGACCGAAGCCCAGCTTTTTCACATTTTGATCGGAACAGTACATTGGCAGCCTCCTTGATTTCTTCACTAATAGGTAAATTCCCGATCGGTCAGTTCATCTTCCCCGTCGTCAAGCGACTCCGGCTCGTCCGACAGCTCCTCCCCGTCATATTCCTCCCCGGACGGCCGCCAAGCCTGACCGAAGTTCACGTCGCGGAAGAGCGCGGCAAGGCCGGTGATCTGCTTCAGGCGCAGGATTTCATCGCGGTCCATGCCGAGATGGCGGGAGATCCACGCATCGGAGCGGCCGATTTCATGCAGCTCCTTGACGATATTGCTCATCAGATCGACACTGTGCGAGCCTCTGGCGCGGTTGTGGCGGACAGTGCTGGCCATCCGGTTGGAGAGCGGCTTGTCGATGACCGAAACCGGCATCATGCCCTTCTCCCGCTGATAGATATCGGGATAGTCCCGCATGATCCGCCAGCGGTGAAAGCCGTCGACGATGACATAGATATCCTGCGCCTTGGAATAATAGCAGACGATCGGCATCGTGTACCCGTCCTCCCGGATACTGTCGTAGAGCAGCTTCATTTCGGGCGGAGCGACCGAGTTGGGGTTATAGGTGTTCGGGACGATCTTCTCAAACGGTACGGGGCGCACCCCGTAGGCCGGACTCACAAATTCCTCATTGCTCATCTATCATATCTCCGTATTTTCGTTTTATTGCATCGATCCGTTTCTGCTCCTGCCTCGTCAGACCGAAGCCCATGAACCGGCAGGTGTGGTCGTTCTTCAGAATACAGTAACACATCCGCTTCCAGCTGGGAATGTCCTTTGTGGAATGGATATCATCGGTATCATCCGGGATCTTGTCGAGGAAAATCACCCGTGATTTCCTGTCCAGCGTATAATTGGAGATGCCGTTGCGGCTGATCCGATAGCCATGCTCCTCCAGCTCGGTAATGGTATCCTCCGAAAGTCCTCCCCCCGTTTCATGCCAGAAGCGGATGGAGGTCTTGAATTTTTCCATATAATTATTGCGAAGCCGCTTCGGGAGGGTATCGAGAAGAAATCTCGTATAGCTCTCCCAGGTATGCCCCGGCGGAAGCGTGACGTTCCGGTAGCCCATCGCCTTGGTCCGGCCGTAGATCGCACCGAAGTTCACCCCCTGCACCCGTCCGACCAGCTTGGCCCAGATCTCGGGATCGATCACCCGATAGAGATTCAGGCTGTCCTTGGAATAATCGTTAAAGGGGGAGGCGACGCGCATCTGATCCGGCTTCAGACCCGCCTTGAAATAGAGATCATACAGCTCGTTGTATTCGTAGTTGAAGCGGTAATTGGCCGCCCAGATATCGCTGATTGTCCAGTCGTAAAGCGGAGAGGCGCACCAGACGTCCTTGAACTGCTTCGTGATCCAGCATTCTCCCTTGTAGCCGTAGCGCTTGTTCAGAAAGCCGCTGTAGCGCTGCAGCGATTCCTCCGCCCGCATCCCGAGCAGGCAGACGGTTTTGCCGCCCCCGTGCTTTTCCCGGTAGAAGCGTCCGAACTGCTTGGCCAGATCCTCCTGATGCATCCGGTAGCGGTAATGGGGGAAGGGGTTTTCGATGTTGATGACATAGGGATGCTTCGGCATCGGACGCACCCACATCTCCTTTTTGGAGTCGTCCCAGGGATACCAGAACATCTCATAGCTGCTCAACGCGGTTCTCGTCGCCATCGGCAGGCAGACCCAATACGGCTCGATCTCCGGCAGAAATTTCTCAAAGGTGCGCTCGATATATTCGGTCGTCACGGTATACTGCGCCTCAAAATCCTGATGGAAAACGCCGATGACGCGGTCAGGCGCATGCTTCCGCCTGTAATCCAGCAGCAGATTGAGCAAAAGGCCGCTGTCCTTACCGCCGCTGAAAGAAATGTATATATTTTCAAATTCCGAAAAGAGGTAGTCCAGCCTTTGAATCAAGGCCTCATACACGTTTATCGACAGAAATTCTCTCGTCATTTCGGTTCCTCCGCAAAACACCGTTTTCCGATCCCCGACAGGGCAAGCTCCCTGCGGGACATATGCAAAGGGAGCGGGACGGCTCGCCCCGCTTTGGATGTAAGGATATCCTCCGTTACCATTATATCTCTTTTGAAGACGTCTGTCAACCCGTTGCCTGGGAAAGAACGAGGCCTCCGCGGTTTTTTTGCCGTCCGCTCCCTCCTGTCTTGCGTTCGACACGGCAAAATGGTATAATGGTATAATGGAATCCAAAATCCTATGCGCCGGCCGCATAACTATCGCGAGGTTTCAAATGAATCACACCACCCCGACCAGAATGGCGACGCCCAATCCCGAATCGGAATCCGACGCTTACTTCGGCCGAAGGATCATCACCGAAAATCAGATCGAGCTGCACTGGCATCAATTCTACGAATTCGATTTTGTTGACGACGGACACGGGACGCATATATTAAACGGCGTCGAAAAGGAATTCAGCCGCGGCACCCTCTCCATCCTCAGCCCCTACGACTTCCATTCCTACAACCTGGATCTGCCGAAGGGCGACCGCCTCTCCACCTACAGTTTTCATTTCAGCGAGAGCTTCCCCGATCCCTCTGTGGCGGCGCGGCTCCGGCTGATCTCGGGAAAGCAGCTCCAGCTCCGCGACGAGGAGGGCTATCGCCGCCTGCTGGGGGAGTTTTCCCTGCTCTTTGAGGAATGTGCCTCCGACCGCCGGGATCGCGACGAGATGGTGCGCAACATCCTCTCCCGCATCGTGCTGTACGCCTGCCGCAGTTCCGAAAGCAAAAGCGGACAAGGACCGACCGGCAAGGTCTTTCCCGAAATCCGCTTCATCGAGGAAAATTTCCGTCAGCAGATCGGGGTGGCGGATGTCGCCCGCGCCGCCGGCTTCTCGGAGGATTATTTCAGCAAGCTCTTCAAAAAGCGCTACGGCATCACCTTTCAGGAATACCTGTCGGAGCGGCGGCTTCAGTGGGCCTATCGGCTCGTCCTCTCCTCCGACCGCTCGATCATCGACATCGCCTTCGATTCCGGCTTCAACTCGCACACCTATTTCTGCCGCTGCTTCAAGCAGCGTTACGGGGTAAGCCCGCTGGAGGCAAGGCGGAACGCCGCCGGACGGACGACGCCGCAGAATCGGGGAAAGGCGGAATAATGCACAATGTTGTCGGGACAGTTTGAGAACAATATATGCAAAAGATGTATAATAAAGTTACAACCTCCGATCGGTCGGCGGCGTTATCCTCCGTCACCGCACCGGGGATCACGGACGAAATTCAATTCAGAAAGGATCATGATCATGAAAAAAGCGAAACCGTCTTTTGCATTCGTTCTTTCCCTTCTCCTGCTCCTTTGCGGCAGTGTCGGAGCCTCCGCCGCCAAAGCGCCGAACACCGGCAGCGATACGCTGAAGCTGATTTCCGGCTTTGAGGTCAAGGAGGACTTCCCTGCCTGCCCCGATCTCCGCATCGACACCGAGGATAAAAAGGAAGGGAACGGGGCAGCCAAGATCACGGCTTACACCAACAACGGCCTTGCCGTCATCGAAAAGTATTACACCGCCGAAACCGATCCCGCCAAGCAGAGCATCGATCTTTCGGCATACGCCGGACGGGACGACGCCTACGTTTACTTCTGGCTGTATGTCAGAGACGCCTCCCTCGTCGAGATCGCCGAGATCGAATTCAGCAGCGGCGGCGGCTTCGGGGCGAACAACTGGAATTTCGACCTGGCCACGCTCGACCTGAACGACGGCTGGAACGAAATCATGCTCCCGATGTCGGCCTTCCGCTCCAAGATCGGAGACATCGACTGGTCGAAGATCAACTATTTCCGCATCTACACCCTCTGCCAGACGCAGCCGGCCTCCGAGCAGGTTCTCGGCGTCGACGCCTTCTATGTCGGCAACGAGGCGGATTTCCCGGAGCAGAAGCCTCAAAACCCCGGCACCGGTTCTCCGATCCTTGCCGCCGCTCTCTGCGCGCTCCCGGCGGGCGCGGTTCTCCTCTGCACAAAGCGCCGCCGCAGCGCCTGACCGACAGACACCCTCACGGAACCGGAAGGCTTGATTTCCTTCCGGTTCCTGTCAAACTCAGAACTATTCGGAAAGGAACGCCCTCATGAAACGCTTTATTTCCTGTTTGCTCCTGCTGCTGACCCTCCTCTCTGCCGCTGCCTGCGCCGCAAAACAAAATTCCCCCTCCGCCTCGGAGACCGACAGCACCGGAACCTCCGCCGCACAGACCACACAGGGGGAGGCACCGCCCGCCATCCCCGACTCCGTCAAGGGCAACGGCTCCTCGATCGTCATTCAGACCGAGGGCTGGGCCGATTATTCCCCCCTTAACATTCTCGACATCGGCGTCACCGAGATGCGGAACGAGGGGATCAACGATGCCGCCTATACCCGCGATCGAAGAATCGAGGAGGCGCTTGAGGTGAAATTGGAGGTGAGAAGCTACGGACATTATCCCGAATCCTATCAGGCGCTTTCGACCGCCGTCAGCTCCGGGGACAGCGACATCGATTTCTGCGTGATGCGGAGCGCGATCTTCACAACGGCGATCACAAACGATCTTCTGCTCGATCTCGATCAGGAAGAGCTGGTCTGGTTTGATCCCGGAAAATCCTGGTGGGACGGAAATTCCTACGACGCTCTCTCGATCGCAGACGTCCATTACGGCGTGACGGGAGACTTCACCACCGCCGACGATCTGACCTATTGGTGCGTCTACTTCAATAAGGGCCTGCGCGCCGATCTGTCGCTTGACAACCCCTACGAGCTTGTCAAAAACGACGAGTGGACCTATGACAGAATGTTTGAAATGGCTTCCCGCGCCGCCATGGATCTTGACGGCGTCGACGGCATGACCGACTCCGACCGCTGGGGCGTTTCGATGATACGAGACATTCTCGGCGGCGCGCTCAATACCGCAGGCATCAACATCGTGCAGAAGGACGAAAACGATCTGCCCTATCTCAGCTTCGCGACGGAAGCCAACATCACAAAGATGCAGCACCTGCTTGAGCTTTTCTACAACGACGAATACGTCTACTGCTTTGCCAACCGTCCCGCCGGCACAAAGGACGAGATCAGCATCTTCACCGGCGGCAATACCCTCTTCACCATCGGCGGCGTCTACTACGGCCCGCAGATGCGCGATTCCGACACCGAGTTCGGCATGCTTCCGATGCCGAAATACGACGAATCGCAGGAGTATATCTCCGCCACCTCCCCGCTCTTCCTCTCCATCCTCTGCACGCCCAAGACCAACAAGGACAACGCCGAGCTGAAGGGAGCGTTTATGGAGCTTTATTCCTATCTCGGCTCGGAGCTGGTGATCCCGGAGTTCTACGACCGTCTTCTGAAATGGAAGGTCGCCAGCGACGACGAGTCAAGAGAGATGATGGACTACATCTTCGGCAACACCGCCTATGATATCGGAGGGCTCTTCAATTTCGGGGATATCTCCTTCCTGATCATCGACATGATGTACACGAAAAACACCAATATCGTCTCCCTTTGGGAAGCAAACGAGGTCAAGGTGCAGCAGGGGATCGACAATCTTCTGTCGGCGCTCCAGAATGTTTCCTGACAAGGTCTGCGAACCGGGCGGCAGCACCCCGCAGACCGATCGGATCTCGAATCGCCGCCCGGCGAACCCGCCCATTGCGGCAGCAAACAAAGAAAGGAATAACATGGGAAATGAGAAAACGGATCGGCTGCCTTCTTCTTGTGTTCTCGGTACTGTATATGTTCGGATGTGACAATTCCCGCCGGCAGCCCCCCGCCGGCACAACAAGCGGCGAGTCAAGCTCCTCCGGCCCGCAGGCAGAAGAATTCCCGCTGATCGGCGGGGGAGAGGAAATCACCATCGTATGCGGGGAGAACGCCCTTGACTCGGAGTTCCGGGCGGCGCTCTCTCTGCGGGAAATCCTTCGGAGCATGACGGGCTCGGAGCCGCCTCTGACCAATGATTTTGACGGATCGGAGGATCACTCCGACCGGCGCGAGATCCTGATCGGAGATACCAACCGCAGGGAGAGCCGGGAGGCGCTGGCCTCGATCGACGAGCAGGAGCTGATCATTACGGTCGCGGGCAACAAGCTGGTCATCGCCGGCAAATCCCCCCGCATCACCGCCTTCGCCGTCGAACGCTTTGCCGAGGATTGCCTCGGATATTCCGACAAGGCGGCATACCCCGAGGGGCTGTCCCTTTCGATTCCCGCCGATACCCACATAAAAGGCTCCTATTACGAAGCGCTCCGGCTCGGCACAATCGTCCGGTTCCGCCTTGCCGAAAACGGCACCGAAAAGCGGCCGGAGCAGCAGATTCTTCCTCAGACCGTCCCGCACCGCGGCGATTGGAGGGAGGGCGCGTATTTCACCGGAAACACGCTGACTCTGAAGCGGGATTCCGCACGATTCGGCGGCGGACAGTTTATTGCCAAGCTCTTCACCGAAGGCCTGTCCCGCTCCCCGAAGGGGGAGGAATTCGCCACCTGTACCGAGGCGCTTGAGCAGGCAGGCTGCAGTCAGGAATCGCTGACCGATTTGGCGGTCGGAATCTTCTCCTCCGGGGAATTCACCGACCTGTCGCTGAACGGAGCCGAGACGGTCTTTGCCGTCACCCGTGCCGTCCTCAACCGCGATCCGTCGGAACAGGAGCTGACCGGATACGCGGGGGTTGAAGCCGCCGCGCTGGCGCGCCTGCTGTGCGAAAGCGCGGAGTTTGCCGCCATGCTGCCCGACATCATCGCCGGCCCGTACCTTTGGGGAGAAAACAGCACCTCCTTCTACACATCGGATGCCGTCATGACCGCCGACGAGCTTCAGTCTCTCCTCAATGGGAATAAAACCGTCCGTCTTGCGCCCGGAACGCTGGTTTTGGCTGACAAAACGATCGTGATCCCCGACAACGTCACCCTGACCACCGACGGCGAGCCCTCCCACTACACCCGTATGGCGCGGATCATCCGCACGGGAGACGGCAGCTATGATCTGGTTCACGTCAGAAGCAAATCCACGCTGAAAAATGTCTTCGTCGACGGCAATTTCGATCCGGAGGCGGAGAGGATCGCGGGGACGAACATTGTATGCATCGGCAACGGAGGGTCGGTCATCGGCTGCCGCTGCAGCGATTCCGGCTGCACCTACAGCATGAATATCCTCTGCGGCACCGAGTTCAACTATGTCGGACACACCCTCATCACCTGCTACGCCTCCGATCACAACCGCACCTGGCAGGATGGGCTGCGCTGCATGGGAACCGACTGCCTCCTTGAGTACAACGAGATCGTCGACGCCACCGACGCGGCAATCGCCGTCTTCCGCTTCGTCGCGGACATTGATAATCCCCCCGGCCCGAACAGCTACATCCGCGCACAGAACACCATCGTGCGCTTCAATACGGTTCTGCAGGCCGGCAATTCCTCCTACGCCTCCCTCGATTTCGAATCGAACAACATCAACTGGAACGATACCAAGCTCGAGGGCTCGGCGCTGAATATCCCGGAAAATCCCGCTAACTTCACCGGCTTTGTCCTGTACGAAAACAGCATCTTCACCTCCCGCAAGGCGCACACGCATCTGCTGGTCACCCTTTCCACCCAGCCCTGGACCGCGACGGGGCAGACCGACCGCGTCTTTGGCGGCTCCGTCTTCAACAACTACACCCCGGAGGGCTGCCACGTCAACTGCGCCGTCGGCATCGCGGCGGACGGCAACACCGACGCCGTGATCCGAGGAAACAGCTTCGCTCTCTATCTCGGGGACTGGTGCGCCATGTCGGGCGGCAGGACCTCCCGGATCTACAGCATCGACCCGACGGACTGCGGAGGCGATTTCCAGCCCGGCTATACCGAGGAGGGGATATCGGATCACAGCGGCCCGTTCATTGTATCGGGGCTGCCCGTCGAGACCGCCGACCGCTGGGAACTGCGGGAAGCGATCCTGCATGAAGCGCCGCAGCGCATCCCCGTCTCCCGCTTCGATTCAAAATAACCGACTGCCCGCGGGCGCGAAGGACTCCTTCGTGCCCGCCTTTTCGTGTCCCCTTACGCGTCTCCTTCCGCACTCGCCTTTCCGCGTCCCCTCCGAGTCTCCTTCGCGCCCGCCTTTTCGCGTCCCCTTCCGCGTCCCCTTACCGCCTCCGTGAGCCGCCCGCAGCTCCGATCTTCCGCGGCAATGCACCCGACCGCGCCGGTCTTCCTTCGAGGGGCGTGATTTTTTCCAAACGCGCAGTCGCGCCGCTCCCCGATCGGCAATTTAATTCCGAAAATTCGAAAAAGCTCTTGACAGGCCCGCCGAAGCGTGATATAATAGGTTAAACCGTTGAGGAAGAGTAAGTACTCGGCATGGTCTTCTCCAAAGAGAGTCGCAGAGGGTGAAATTGCGATGAGAAGTCGGTCGGGGAATGGGCTTCTGAGGGCGAGCAGAACGGCGTTCTTCCGAACGCTTGCGTATGTGAGACGGAGTATGGCTCTCCGTGAAAAAAAGTCTGCATATATCAGTATGCGTAAAGTGGGCGTACCGAGTACGTCAAGCCGGGTGGCACCGCAGGAGTTTTCATCCCCTGTCCCAGCATGAAAAATGTGGGACAGGGCTGTTTTGTTTCTGTCCCGGAATCAGGAAAGGAGACAGTAACATGTCCGCACAGAAAATCCCCTACAAGATCTATCTCGACGAAAAGGAGCTGCCGACCGCGTGGTACAACCTCCGCGCCGACATGAAGAGCAAGCCCGCGCCGCTGCTCAATCCCGCCACCCATGCGCCGATGTCCGCCGAGGAGCTGGCTCCCGTGTTCTGCGAGGAGCTGATCCGCCAGGAGCTTGACGACACGACCCCCTATTTCGAAATCCCGGAGGAGATCCGCAGCTTTTACAAGATGTACCGACCCTCTCCGCTGGTCCGCGCCTACTGCCTGGAGGAAAAGCTCGGCACACCCGCCGAGATCTACTACAAATTCGAGGGCAACAACACCAGCGGCAGCCACAAGCTCAATTCCGCCATCGCACAGGCCTACTATGCCAAAAAGCAGGGGCTGACCGGCGTCACCACCGAGACCGGAGCCGGTCAGTGGGGGACGGCGCTTTCAATGGCCTGCTCCTATTTCGGCCTGGACTGCAAGGTCTTTATGGTCAAATGCTCCTATGAGCAGAAGCCCTTCCGCCGCGAGGTGATGCGCACCTACGGCGCTTCGGTCACCCCCTCTCCCTCGACCGAGACCGAGGTCGGCAAGAAGATCCTTGCGGAGCATCCCGGCACCTCGGGAAGCCTCGGATGCGCGATCTCGGAGGCGGTGGAGAAGGCAGTGACCAATCCCGGATACCGTTATGTGCTGGGGAGCGTGCTGAATCAGGTCCTGCTCCATCAGTCTGTTATCGGTCTTGAAACCAAGGCCGCGCTTGACAAATACGGCGTCAAGGCCGATCTCATCATCGGCTGTGCCGGCGGCGGCTCGAACCTCGGCGGGCTGATCTCCCCCTTCATGGGAGAAAAGCTGCGCGGAGAAGCCGACTATCGCTTTATCGCCGTCGAGCCCGCCTCCTGCCCGAGCTTTACCCGAGGGGTCTATGCCTATGACTACTGCGATACCGGCATGGTCTGTCCCCTCGCCAAGATGTACACGCTGGGCAGCGATTTCATCCCCTCCGCCAACCATGCGGGCGGTCTGCGCTATCACGGCATGAGCTCCACCCTTTCCAAGCTCTACGACGACGGGCTGATGGAAGCCGTCTCGGTCAGGCAGACCGAGGTGTTCGAGGCCGCCGAGTATTTCGCCCGTGTCGAGGGCATCCTCCCCGCGCCCGAAAGCGCACACGCCATCCGCGTCGCCATCGACGAAGCGCTGCGCTGCAAGGAGACCGGCGAGAAGAAGACCATCGTCTTCGGGCTGACCGGCACCGGCTATTTCGACATGGTCGCCTACGAGAAATTCCACAACGGCGAGATGTCCGACTATATCCCCACCGATGAGGAGCTGGCGCACTACGCCGCCAGGCTGCCGAAAATCGACTGATTCCCGCTGAAAAGACCGCCCGGTTCAAGGAACCGGGCGGTCTTTTTATGTCGTGTCATGTCGTGAGAAGCATTCCGCCGAGGCGGACGATGTCCCCCGCGCCGAGGATCAGGATCAGATCGCCGCTGCCGCAGGAGGACAGCAAATACTCCCCGATCGCCTCAAAGGAGGGGAGATAGAGGGCGTTCGGAATACTTTCCGCCAGCAGACGGGAGCTGACGCCGCAGGTGTCGGTCTCCCGCGCCGCGTAGATATCGGCAAGAATCGTCAGATCGCTGTCCCCGAAGGCATGGACAAAATCCTCCCATAGCCCCGCCGTCCTGCTGTAGGTATGAGGCTGAAAGACCGCAACGATGCGCTTCCCGAAGGCCTTGGCGGCGGAAAGGGTGGCTCTCAGCTCGGAGGGATGGTGCGCATAATCATTGTAGACGAGCGCTCCCCCCGCCGTCACTCCCATGAATTCAAAGCGGCGCGCCGCGCCGGTAAAGCGTGCAAGCCCTGCCGCGACTGCATCCGGGGAGGCGCCGCAGGAAAGGGCCGCGGCGGCCGCGGCCAGCGCGTTGAGCAGATTGTGTCTGCCCGGTACCGAGAGGCGGACGGTGCAGAGCGCCTTCCCCCGTTCGTTCAGCGTGAAGGAGGCACAGCCCTTGTCATAGTTTACCTCCGACGGGGAATAATCCGCCCCCTCCTCCGTTCCGAAGGTGACCGTCACGATTCCGTCCCGCAGGGTCTTCCGAAGCGCCATCGATTCGGGATCGTCGGCGCAGAGAATCACCCGATCGGCAATGTTTCCATATCGCCGGAAGGAATCGCGGAGCTGCTCCATGCTTTTGAAATAATCGGCGTGATCGTATTCGATATTGGTAATGACCGCGGTGGTAGGACAGAAGGACAGGAAGGAATCGCAGTATTCGCAGGCCTCGAAGACAAAATGCCTCCCGTTCCCGACACGGTAAGCGCCCCCCATCTCGCGCAGCTCTGCGCCGCTGACCACGGTGGGATCAAGCCCCGCCTCAAGGAAAATTCCGGTGATCATCGAGGTCACGGTACTTTTGCCGTGAGTGCCCGCGACTCCGATGCGCTCCGGGCGATCCCGCATCAGCCATCCGAGATAATCGGCGCGGGAGCAGAGGGGAATGCCCTTCTCCCTCGCCGCGCAAAGCTCGGGGTTGTCATCGCGGACGGCGGCGGTATAGACGACCAGCGACGCCCCTTCGATATTGGCCCGGTCATGCCGATACACGATTCCGATCCCTCTCTCTGCCAGCCGGTCGGTCAGCGGACTTTCGCTTCTGTCGCTTCCCGTCACCCGATAGCCCCGCTCCTTGGTAATCGCCGCCAGCGACGACATACTGATCCCGCCGATTCCGACAAAATGAATCCGCTCCGCTCTGCGCATCAATTCGTCCAGCGCCTCTTTCTTCATGCTTGATCCGCCCCTTCCCTTTTCGGGTTTTTTGTTAAGAAAAACAGACAATCCGACTGATTTCCATATGTTTTCTGTCAATTTACCGATATTAACAAAAAGTCCAAAATTATTTTAACAAAAACTAATCATTCCGTTCAAATGTGGACACAAACTTCCAATATAATTATATCACAAGTTTATTTCTATTATTCTTAGCGGAGGCCTGCCATGCAGATCACAGATATCAAAATCAGAAAAACGTTTTCAAATGATGGTCCGATGAAGGCAATTGTATCGGTTACGTTTGACAACGAGCTGGCTCTTCATGACATCAAGGTTATCAACACCAGGGACAAGTTTTTTATTGTTATGCCGAGCAGAAAAAATCCTGACGGCACTTACAGGGACATCATCCATCCCATCAATTCCGACTTCCGTCATCTCCTGGAGGAAAACGTGATCAACGCCTATTTCGAGGAGCTCAAGAGACTGGAGGAGGAAGCGGAAAACGCCCCTGCCGAGCCTGTTTCCGAAGAGGAGACGGAGGCTGAATAATTTCCCCTTATAACAGCTGAATTCCGCCGTAATCACGCAACGGTTCATCCGAGAGTGATACGGCGTTTATTTTATGCTCCGCGGCGAAAGCGCGGATCGCCTCCCCGTCGGGATGCCCCGAAAGATCTCCGAAAAAGACGTAAAGCCCCTTGCCGAGCCGTCCGCCCGCGCCGCCGATGAAGCCGGTATCATATTCGTCAAGAAGAATATGCCCCGGTCTGACGGTCAGCACCTCAATTCCCCGCGCCGAAAGCGCCGAGGC
>CALWTY010000045.1 GCA_944384585.1 uncultured Clostridia bacterium
TTCATTCTACCAGAGTTTTGTGAACATGTCTATCTTTTTGCTCTTTTTTCAATTTGCGAATAATATTATACCTTATCCACGCTTTTGGCTTCCGCATTGTTCTTTTGCAGCAGAGCGGGCGTATCTCCTCAAGAAGCGCCCGCATTGGTGGAATCATGCACAGGGCAGTACGTCGGACTTTGTCCGGCAGTCCCGATCCGTTGGGATCACGGCGAGGATCTGACGTCATTTCCGACGATCGGAAGCATCCCGGCGCGCCGGAGCGCCAGGATCAGGGCGGGGATCAGGATCAGCTGCAGGAGGATGCCGGGGACGGCGTTGAGTACCGCGCCCGCCAGAAACGCCTGAAAGGGAAAGCCTTCCCCTCTGATGCCAAGAATCACCCACTGCGCAGCACCCCAGACGATCCGCCCGATCACCATCGAGCCGATCAGACTACCATAAAGAGCTGCAATGCCTTTTTTCTTTGAAAGTCCGTAAAGCAGCCCGATCGTCAGGCCGTAGGCCGCAAGTTCAAACGCCATCGAAAGGGCGTTCGGCATTTTGGGCATCGAAAAGATCGCAAACCGAAGCAGCGGCATGACAAATCCGACCGCCGCGCCGTATTGCCAGCCGCAGATCAGCCCGCAGAGCAGCACCGGGAAGTGCATCGGCAACAGCATATTGCCGATTTCCGGGATCTGACCCGTCAGAAGCGGAAGAACCATGCCGAGTGCCAGCAGCATGGCCGCCAGCGTCATTTTTTTAATATGGATCGATATATTCATCTTTTTTTCCTTAATCAATCAAGTTCGGACGGAAAAACGGCTGATGGGATCGGACGCTGCGGCCGCAGCAGATATAGGGATAAATCCTGTTCCGCTCCTCAAAAGAGCGTATGTCCCGTTCAGGCATTGGGATCGGTCAGCGACAGCACCATCGTCACGTCCCCTGTTCCCAGGATCTCCCGCAGCTCCGCAGCGCTCAGACCCTCCACTCTGCCGAGCCGGGTGAAGCTCCAGGTGTTGACATCGTAATAGAGCGTGAGCTGATCGCCCTGATAGAGAATCAGATCCCCCGGCTCGGTGGTGATCCGTTCGTCGTTTGTCGGAAGGGACGTTCCGAGCGGGCCGACCTTCTCAAAACCGCCGTAATCATGCGCAGCGACGGTGATATCGCCCTGCTTCAGCAGCTCGATCAGCGCCTCCGCACTGCTGTTGCCCGCCGGGCGGACGGTCAGCGTTTTATCCCCGATTCCGATGTACAGGACTTTTTCCTCCGGCGTCTGGGTCGATTGGGGCGGAGAGACGTGCTGCGTTCCTGCCGTGGTATCATCTCCCTTCGTGCTTTCTCCGCTTCCGAGGGGCGCCGTGCCCCCTTCCCCTGCGCAGCCGGCAAAGACCGACAGTGTCATGGTCAGAAGGAGTGATAAAATCGTTCTTGTTTTCATGATGCAGGTTCCTTATTTGAAATAGTCGGAGATCTGCCGCATCCGCGCCGGCTGATCGACGCCGAAGGGACAGCGGCGGAGGCAATGCCCGCACCCGATGCAGGCGTCGGCGTGCATCAGAAGCCCTCTGTAATGCTCCGCCGCCATGTCGTCTCCGTTTGCCGCAAGATCGTAGTATTTGTTGACAAGACCGATGTCGATTCCGACGGGGCAGGGACTGCAGTGATTGCAGTAGACGCATTTTCCGACCGCGTCGGCAGGGCTGAAGGAGCCGATCACGGCGTAATCCCGTTCCTTCTCCTCCGCGTCGAAAAAGCCGAGTAGCTCCTCAAGCTGACTGACTCCCCCGATCCCGGGCAGAACCGTCAGCACGCCGGGACGGTCAAGGGCGTATTGCAGACACTGATACCGCGTCAGCGCCTGTCCGAAGGGGGAAAGGGAGGCGTCAAGAAGCTGCCCGCCCGAAAAGGGCTTCATCACCGAGATGCCGATCCCCTCCGCCTCACAGCGGCGGTAGACGGCGGCCCGCTCGTCGACCGAGCCCTTGGCATACTCCCCCTGCTGATAGTCGTAGCCGGGGTTGACGGAGAACATCAGCATATCGACCCCGACCTCGTCAAGCACCCGCTGAAGCGTGGAGGGGGTGTGGGAGGACAGCCCGATGTGACGGACGATCCCCTCCTCCTTCATCCTCATCAGACAGTCGAGCGCGCCGTTCTTGCGATAGTCCTCCCAGTCGGAGGGCTCGTCGATGCAATGGATGAAGCCGTAGTCGATTGAATCGGAGGCCAGCTCCTCCAGCTGCCGCTCGACGCTGCGGCGGATCGTTTCCCCGTCGGTCGTCCAGCCGTATGAGCCGGAGGCATAATCCGCCCCGAAATGGATCTGATACATGACCCGATCCCGAACGTCGGAGAGCGCCTTTCTGAAATAGGAGAAGGTGTGCCCGTCGGCGGTCGCAAGATCGAAGTAATTGATGCCGCTTTCATAGGCGAGGCGGATCGTCCTGACCGCCTCCTCCTCTCCCGACTCGGCAATATAGGCGGTCCCGAAGCCGAGCGCGCTGATCTTGTCGCCGGTCTTTCTGTTGATTCTGTATTCCATTTTGTCCTCCGTTCAGCGGTGATCGTAGCGTTCCGATACCTTTTTCAGCGCCTCGACGATCGGCAGATGCTGGGGGCAGACCTTTTCGCAGCGGCGGCAGGCGATGCAGTCCCCCGCGCGTCCGTGCTGCCCGGCAAGATGCTCGTAG
This sequence comes from uncultured Clostridia bacterium, assembly GCA_944384585.1. Classification (GTDB taxonomy): domain Bacteria; phylum Bacillota; class Clostridia; order Oscillospirales; family CAG-272; genus Colimorpha_A. The sequence continues at coordinate 2,682 of CALWTY010000045.1, forward strand.
TGGCTGAAGTTTACCGTCCAGTCCTTGTCGCGGACCTCCCGCATATCCTCGTTGTAGAGGGAGAAATACTGCGGGATGGCGATTTTCTTCGGGCAGCCGGCGGTGCAGTAGGAGCAGGCGGTGCAGGGAACGGCAATCTGCGCGTTGATCACGGCGGCGGCGCGGAAGCAGGCGGCGATCTCCTCTTCCGTCAGCGGAGGAAGCTCCCCGATGCTCCGCAGGTTGTCCTCCGTCTGGGCAAGATCGCTCATGCCGGACAGGACCACCTCCACGTTCGGGAGGGAGGCCGCAAAACGGATTGCCCAGGAGGCGGGGGAGAGTGCGGGATCGAGGGCACGGAGGATCGCCTCCGCCTCTTCCGGCAGAGCCGCCAGCGTGCCGCCCTTGACGGGCTCCATGACGAACACGGGCTTCCCGTGACGTACCGCCGTTTCATAGCAGGCACGCGCCTTGATCCAGGGGCTGTCCCAGTCGAGATAATTGATCTGAAGCTGTACGAATTCCGTTTCGGGATGCCTTGTCAGGATTTCATCGAGAACCTCCGGCGAGCCGTGATAGGAGAAGCCGAGCCGACGGATCAGTCCCTGCTCCTTTTTCTCCCTCATCCAGCCGAAGCCGTCGTATTTTTCGTATTTCCGAATGGTGTTATCCTCGATTCCGTGCAGCAGGTAGTAATCGAAATAGCCCGCTCCGGTGTTCTCAAGCTGTGTATCGAAGAGACGGTCCATCTCCTCCCGCGAACGGAAAAAGGCGGAGTGGAGCTTGGTGGCGAGGGTAAAGCGGTCGCGGGGAACCCGATCGGTGAGGACCTTTTTCGCGGCTTTTTCACTCATGAAGCCGTTATACATCCACGCGGTATCGAAATAGGTGAAGCCCTTGTCGAGAAACGCGTCGACCATCTCGCAGAGCCGATTGAGATCGATATCGGCGGGATCTGCCGGATTCCGAAGAGGCAGGCGCATCAGCCCGAAGCCTAATTTTTTCATCATTCTGTGATTCTCCTTTGTTCAGATATCGCCCGAACGGATCGGCTGCCGATGAGAGATTTCCGTTCCGTGACGGCGGTCGGGAAGGATTCCGCGTCGGAAATCCGTCTGCGGGAGAGAAACGTCCCTTCTATTATACCGTTTTTTCGTCCGGAATGCAACCGCAATTTTGTGGCGGAGGCGCTCCGGTTTCCTGTAATATATTATAATCATTTCGGAAGAAATAGCAAATACCTATTATGAATCGTGCAGTATGCCTGATAAGCATTATTCTCCTGCTGTCACGCGGGGAAATACCGGGATGAGAAGGGGGAACAGGCGCTGCCTTCGTCCTCGTTCGGTTTATCCGGAAGGCAATCGGCTATGACACCGGGGAGAACCGGCAAAAAAACGGGAAGAGGCAGGCCTCTTCCCGCATTCATTTCAGAAACCGTGCGATATCGATCATCGTGGCAAGGTTGATGACTCCCATCACGGAAAACACGACCCCGTAGACGACCGATTCCTTCAGCTTCAGCCGTTCGATCCCCCACTGCAGTCCCTTCTGGAACAGCGGGAGGAAGGCCCATGCAAAATAGACGCTGAAGAGGGGGCTTGCGTGAACGCTCCACTGCACTCCGACGAACAGGACGAGCGCGGCGGCCGTCCAGACGGTGCAGATTCTGAGGAAATGCTGCTTCCGCCCGACGACGATGCCCACCGCCATCACCGCGGTGATCAGGACGCCGAGGAGAGAGAGCTTGCCGAGTACGTCGATCCAGAGATACTTCCCGTTGCCGATCTCGGAGGAGATTCCGAGAAACGCGCCCTGCACCATGTTGGTGAAGGAGTTCAGACACTCGCCGATCGAAAGGCTTTTCAGCCCGAAGCGCTCCGCCATCGTCTTCACCTCATCGAGCAGAATGTGGGGAATCAGCAGATGGATCCTGCCGGAGCAGACAAGGAACATCACGCCGGCAGCAAAGGTCCGAAGGAGGCGGAGGAGCTTTTTCAGTGGCTTTTCCCGAATGAAAAGCTCGTCGGCAAAGAGGAAGATCCCCGTCGGCATCGCGGCGGCAGAGGCGATCAGAGCGCCCTCCCCCCTCTGCTTTTTCCCGCAGAGACAGGAGGCGTAGAGGAGAAGGAAGAAGATGCAGATCTGATATTTTTCGAAAAACGCCGAAAAGAGCAGGAACGGAAGGGAGACCAGCCACATCGGGAAGAGATGGCGGCTGCCCGCCAGCCGGGTCATGATCAAGCCGGACAGAAGCAGAAACTGCAGGTTGATCAGCTGCAGGAAGACGGCGGTCAGCGCGTCGGCCAGCCCGGCCGGGGCGATCCACTCCGTCAGAGTGCGCAGGATCGCGTGGATCGGGAAGGTGAAGACGCTCATGACGGGATGGCGGATGTCGTAGTAATAGAGCTTCGGGAAGATGCTCTTGGTGCAGAAGCCGGAATCGATGGAATAGACCTTGTCAAATTGGGTATACCAGCTTGCGTTCGTCAGATAGAGAAGCAGCACAAGCCCCGACAGCACCGCCGTCGCGATCAGATAGAGCCGCCTCGTGAGGGGATCGGTCTGCTGCCACAGCTCCGTCAAGAAGACGCTCCCCCGATCGAGAAGGAAGACCGCAAGCCACAGAACGGCGGGCAGCGCCGCGAGTATCAGCCAAGGGGAAAAGCTGCGTTTCGCCGCCTCCGCCGCCTGCTGCATGGCGCAGAGCAGGATGACGCTGCCGCCCCCCGCGGGAATGATCAGAAGAGGCTTCTCCGTGAGACGGGAAAAGGTCTTTTCCGCCGTTTTGTGCAGAAACCAGCCCGAAAAGAAAAAGGACAGCACCGCCGTCGGCAGGACGTAGGCCTCCTCGGTGCGGATCAGCAGAATCAGCGAAAGCATGGAGAAGGAGGCGGCGGTCAGCAGCAGGATGATCCATTGCCACGGGGCTCTCTTCGATATCGGATGCAGCATGATATACTCCTTTGCGGGTCAAATAATATGCCGCTTCCGCGGCGGACGGCGGGTCAGAGCTTCCAGGGAAGCACCCGCCCCTTTTTAACGAAAAACGCCTCTTCCGCAAGTCTTGCCATCGGAAGATCGGTGAGGGAATCGGAATAGAATCGGTCGATTTTCCCGCCGGGGAAGCGGGCGGCAAAGCAGGCGGCCTTTTCCTCCCCCTTGCAGTTTTTGCCGAGCAGTCTGCCGTTTACGGGATCGACGGGGGTGGCAATCGGCTCGCGGAGACCGAGCCTCCGACAGAGCGGGGCAAGCAAAAAACCGGGGGACGCAGAAATGATCACGTCGTCCGCCCTCATGACCTCCCGGTACCAGGGAAAGATCCTCCTCTCCCGCTTCTCCCAGAAGGCAAGCACCGCCCGCTCGGTATCCACCCTGCAAAGAAAGGAGAAAAAGAGGGACTTCATCTCCTCGTCCCCCATCCTGCCGAGCCGACGCGACAGAATCCCCCGAAGCTGCCGCGGAAGGCAGCCGATCAGCCCCGGCGCCCCCGCAAGGCAAAAGAGGTAAAAGTCGACGGTGCTGTCGCCGTTGTAGATCGTTCCGTCAAAATCATAGACGTTCATCGTCGCCGCTCCTTTGGAAAATTCTACAGATAGAGGATTGCGAGCATGGCGGTCAGATACAGCACGCAGAGCAGGAGAAGGAGTCTGTCGTGCAGCAGCACCTCGACGGGGTCGCCGTCGGAATCCCCCTCCACCTTCATGCTGTAGCGCATTGTGATGAGCAGGACGATCGGCACGGTCAGGACAAGGCGGCTGTTATCGTAGAGCTGCGCAGTCTCCTTATCCATGCTCCAGAGAGCATAGAAAACATTGGCAAGCGCCAGACACATATACATATTCTTGTCGAGAAAGTCCGCAGTATAGGCCTTCAGGACCTTCCGCGTCTCCTCCCCGCCGCTCCGCTTCAGCTCGTTGCGCCGTTTGCCGAGGGCGCAGTAAAGCGCCACCGACAGAACCGTCAGATACAGCCAGTTGGAGACGGCGATGCCGCAGAGCGCCGCGCCGTAGAGGATGCGGAGCAGGAAGCCGGCGGACAGGATCGCAATGTCGACGATCGGGACGTTCTTCAGCCCGAAGCTGTAGGCGAGGTTGATCCCCGCGTAGGCGGCAAGAAAAAGCGTCGCTGTCGGCCGGAAGGCGAGGAGATGGAAGCCGATTGACGCCGCCGTCAGGACTCCCGCCAGAATCAGCGCGGCAGGCACCGGAACCGCTCCCGAGGCAATCGGGCGTCCCGCCTTGACGGGATGAAGCCTGTCCCGCTCCCGGTCGCGGATGTCGTTGACGATATAGATGACGGAGGAGAGCATACAGAACGCGAGAAATCCCCAAAGGCTCGGCCGGAACACCTCCGGCTCAAAGAGTCTTCCGCTGCAGGCGGCGGCTGCAAATATCAGGAGATTCTTGATATAATGATGCATCCGCATCAGCTTGGGAAGGGATCGCAGCATACGATTTCATCCTATCGGTTATGTCGTTATCTTATATTATATCATAACAAATCGCGAATTTCAAGACATATTGCTAAAAAACGCCGGGAAATCCGCCGCGTCGCCGCACTCTTTTCTCTCCGCATAAGCAAGCGGATCTGAGGGGCTGAGGCGGGAGGATCCGCTCCTTCCGCCGGCGCGATCGGGAATTTTGAAAAAAATATCAAAAGCACTTGAAAAAACCGAGGGAATCTGTTATAATAAAAAAGTATCTTGAAGATACGGTAATAAAACAAGACTGATACGGAACAGCGCCCGACGGCGGCTTCCGTGATCTTATGCTGATAAGCAGGTCTTCTGCGGCGGACGGCTGCGAACCATGTCAGGCGGGGAACCGAGCAGCATTAAGCAGTTGCGGTTCGTGCGCGGAAGGGCGCCTGCTTATCAACATAAGATCCTCCGACACCGCTTGGCATTCTTGTTGTATGCCGTGTCTTTTTTTCGGAAGGAGGCGCGCTCATGCATACGACCCTGTACAGAAAATGGCGCCCCGCCGACTTCTCGTCGGTTATCGGGCAGAAGCATATCACCGAAGTGCTCCGCTATGAGGTGCAGAACGGCAAGACCACCCATGCCTACCTGTTCTGCGGCTCGCGGGGGACGGGCAAAACCACCTGCGCCAAGATTCTGGCCAAGGCCGTCAACTGTCTCTCTCCCGAAAACGGCAATCCCTGCGGGCAATGTGAGTCCTGCCGCTCCATTGAGGCGGGGACCGCCACCGATATTATCGAAATGGACGCCGCCAGCAACAACGGCGTCGAGTATATCCGGGAGATCCGCGAGGAGGTCGTCTATACCCCCGCCTTTCTGAAGAAGAAGGTCTATATCATCGACGAGGTGCATATGCTCTCCGCCGGCGCGTTCAACGCCCTCCTCAAGACCCTGGAGGAGCCGCCGGAGCATGTTATTTTCATCCTCGCCACCACCGAGCTGCAGAAGCTCCCCGCTACCATCACCTCCCGCTGCCAGCGCTTCGATTTCAAGAGGATCGGCGCGGACGATATTGCGGAGCGGCTGGAGCTGATCGCCCTGAAGGAGGATATCGCCCTGACCCACGAGGCGGCGCTGCTCATCGCGCGGCTGTCGCAGGGCGGGATGCGGGACGCCATCAGCCTTCTCGAGCTTTGCGCGGGAAGCGGTCAGACCGTTGATACCGTGCGGGTCGGAGAGGCGGCGGGCGTTGCCGGCCGTGCTCATGTCGAGGCGCTGGTCAGGGCGGTTGCCGCGAAGGATTACCCCGGTATTTTCGGCACGATCGCGGAGCTTTGCGCCTCCTCGACCGATCTTGCCGTCCTCTGGCAGGAGCTGATCTCCTATTACCGCGATATGCTGGTGCTTCGTGTCTGCCCCGGGGGAGAGCGCTTTCTCGATCTTACCGAGGAGGAATGCAAGGCCGTCAAAGCCTCCGCCGCCTCCTTCACGAAGGAGCGGCTGCTCTATCATATCAGGCTGCTGGAGGACGCCTCCGTCACCATGCAGCGCGCCTCCTCTCTCAAGCGCGTCTGCGCCGAAATGACGCTGGTACGGCTGACCGACGACAGAACCTCCGACAGAAGCGACGCGCTGCTCTCCCGCATTGCGGAGCTGGAGTCCCACCTTGCCTCCGGAACGGCAGTGCCGACGGGTAAAACGCCCCCCGCCCCTCCCGCGCCCCCCGCGGAAAGCGAGGAGGAGAAACGATCGGAAGCACCTGTAAAGCCGGCAGAAAAGCCGGAAGGAGAGGCGGTGTCCCGCCCCTTCGAGGGCTGGAGCGAGGTCGCAAGGGAGCTGGAGCGGCAGGATATGGGTCTTGCCTCCAATCTGCGGATGGCCTCGGCGCGGATCTGCGGGAACCGGCTGGAAATCTCGGTCAGGGATCCCTTCTCCAAGATGCTGATCGAGCAGAAGGATAACCCCGCCCTGATCGCGGCGGCGGTCAATGCTTCCGGCGAGATGTCGGGGCTTACCCCCGACGCCGTCCGCGTACTGCTCCGCAGGGAAGAGGAGGACGGCACCGATCCGCTTGCCGATTTTTGAAGCGCGCGGGATTCCCGTCATGCCGGGCTGCCGAAGAGGTTCAGCCCTTCATTGATATCAAATTTACAAGTAAAGGAACGGAATTACCATGAAAGCAAGATTACCCCAGGGAATGGGAGGCGGCCCCTCCAATATGCAGGGAATGGTCAGACAGGTGCAGAAGATGCAGGAGCAGATGGCGGAGCTTCAGGAGGATCTTGATGCCCGCGAATATGAGACCAACGCCGGAGGCGGCGCCGTGACGGTCAGGATCAACGGCAAAAAGGAGATCCTCTCGATCGCCATGAAGCCCGAGATCGTCGATCCCGAGGATATCGAGACGTTGAGCGACGTGCTGGTCGCTGCCGTCAACGAGGCTATCCGCAAGGTCGAGGAGGTCAACGCCGCCGAAATGTCCAAGATCACCGGCAACGTCTCGATCCCCGGCCTGTTCTGAGATAAACCGTCCCCGGACCGCAGGTGATCGCGGGAGGACGGAGCGATGCCCGCTGCGGCGGGCCGACTGATTCGGAAGGTTACTATGGCAGATTATATCGAACCGCTTGAGACAATCATCGAACAATTCAGAAGACTCCCCGGCGTCGGGAAGAAATCGGCCGTCCGCATGGCGTTCGGAATCGTCGACATGACGGAGGAGGAGGCGCGGCAATTCTCCGCCTCGATCCTGGAGGCGAGGGCGAGAATCCGCACCTGTCCGGTCTGCGGCAATCTCTGCGAGGGGGAGCTTTGCCCCGTCTGCGATGACCCGCGGCGGGATCACAGCGTGATCTGCGTCGTCGAGGATACGAGGGCGCTGCTCTCAATGGAGAGGGTCAAGGATTATCGCGGGATATACCATGTCCTCGGCGGTACGATCTCCCCGATTGACGGAAGAGGTCCTGACGACATCAATCTCGCCTCCCTGCTTTCCCGCGTTTCGGCGGGCGGGGTGACCGAGGTGATCGCCGCGACCAATCCCACGATTGACGGCGAGACCACCGCGCTCTATATCTCGAAGATGCTCCGTCCGACCGGCGTGAAGGTCACACGGTTGGCATACGGCATCCCGGTCGGCGGCGATCTCGACTATGCCGACGAGATGACGCTGCTGCGCGCCATCGACGGACGGAAGGAGATCTGATGCGGTTCGATCGGGTCATCTGGGATTTTAACGGGACGATCCTTGACGACGTCGAGGTCGGGATCGAGGCGATCGATACGCTGCTTGAGCGGTACGGCTTGCCTCCGCTTCGGACGCGGTCGCGATATTACGAGGTGTTCGGCTTTCCGATCATCGACTATTACAGACGGGTCGGATTTGATTTTGAGAAGACCGATTTCACGGTGCTTGCCAACGAATGGGTCGCCCTTTATCTGGAAAAAGTTGGGAAAGCCCCTCTTCGAGAGGGAATACGGGACGCGATCCTGTCGATCTGTGCGCTCGGCGTTTCGCAGACGGTCCTGTCAATGACCGAGCAGTCGATGCTTGAGCGTCAGCTGACGCAGCTCGGCATCGCATCGGCCTTCGACGAGATCTGCGGTCTTGAGGACATCTACGCCGAGAGCAAGCTGGGGCTGGCGGGCGCATGGCGCGGCGCGCATCCCGACGAGCGGGTTCTCTATGTCGGGGACACCACGCATGACGCCGAAAGCGCCGCCGTCATCGGGGCGGAATGCCTCCTTTTGACGGGAGGACACGAAAGATTTGAAGCGCCGCTGCACGCCTCCTCCGTGATTCTTCATTCCCCGCTTGAGGTGCTGCGGTATCTTTGAGCCTTCCCTTCAGGGAATGCTTCCCCTCGACCGTTTGACGAGGATGCAGCGGTTCCAGAAGGGATCTTTCAGCCCTCCGCGGAGGGATGCTTTACTCACGGAAAAGTCGTTTTCATCGGAAAACGGCTTTTTTGACGGATCCCTCCCGGGGAAGGGGCGGGCGGCAGCCGACGGCACATTCAAGAGCGCTTCCGTCATATTCCCGGTGCGCTGTGTAAGGAGAGCGGCTCCCCTGCCTGAGCGCGGCAGATCTTACGGATGTTGAGTTTTCGGATCGAGTGCGGAAGCCCCCGGATATTGCCTCTTCGGACGGCGGATCCCGTTAGCGCGGCGTTCGGGAAGGAACGGAAGCTGCGCTCCGAATCAAAACGGCTTCGCCCTGAGCAGGGCGAAGCCGTTTTGATTGTATCCGACGGGAAAGCGGCGTCGGGATGGGGGGGCAGGAAGGGATCCCTCCGTCCTCAGAAGATCCCGGGGATCACCACGGCGAGTCCGAGACCCGCGCCGAAGGAGAGCGCGTTTGCGACCAAGGCGTAGAGGACGGCGAGGGCGGGATGACGCTTCCGCTCCGAGAAGCGGTTGAGCAGGATCGCGCAGAGGGTCGCCTCGAGGGCGAAGACCAGCAGCTCCAGCTCGACGTAGGCAAAGAGGAAGGCCATATAGCCGCTGTAATAATCGATCGTATTGAGGGCGACGTTGAGCAGGATCTGGGTGACGGCGTTCATCCCCGCGAGGAAGAGGAGCTGCCGCTTTTCGCGGTAGCCGAAGAGGAGCGCCAGTCCGATCTCAACAAGGATCGTCGCGGCGATGCGGGCAACGAGGGAGAGCAGCTCCCATCGGTAGTCATAGCTCCGCTTCGGCGCGGAGAGCGTCCCCTCCTCCGTCAGCTCCACCGTAAAATAACTGTCGAAGGCATAGCGGGAGCAGGGCGGGGAGACGATGAATTCGTCGCGCTCCGGGAAATAGAGCAGGAGCTTGAACTCCTTCGGAGGATAGTAGGTCCAGGCGAACTTCATGCCGGGGTCGATCTGTCTGGCCATCTGAAGAAAATAATAGCCGTCGGGATCGCGGTATTCTACGAATTCCTTCCAGATCTCGTAGGGAAAGTCGTAGTAGAAGGCGTTCTCCTCTGTTCCGTCCCACGCCGAGTACGGGCCGGTGGAGGGGGTCTTGGAGAGGAGCGTGGCGTAGCAGGTCTCCTCCTCAAGCCCCGTTACGGTCATGCGGACCGAGGGCTTCGGACCCATGTCGGCGCTTACCGGCAGGGCAAGGAGCGCCAGCAGCAGGGCAAGCATCGGCAGGAATTTAAGATACGGTTTCATGGCGGGTTATCCTTTCTTGATCAGCCCCTGCAGAAGGGTGATGAACTGCGCCCGATATTCGTCGGGGGAGGGAAGCGCCGTGAGCCGTGCGAGAATGCCTTCGACCGAGGAGTCGGTCTTGAGATATTCGCTCTTGCGGAGGATCATCGAGAACTCGGCCACGGCGGTGATGAAGAGGAAGTCGTCGTCGGGGGCGTCGGTCAGGCTCTGATTCCCGATTGTGTATTCGTTCAGATTGCTCTTGTCCTCGCCGGGGTTCTTGTGACGGATCGCCAGCTTCATCCATTCCTCCGAGGAGGCGGCCTTGTCGGTGAGGATCAGCTCGTAGCAGACGGTGACCGCGTGTCCCGCGCCGATCTCACCCGCGTCCTTGGTGTCGTCGGCGAAGTCCTCCTCCGTCAGCAGACGGTTCTCATAGCCGATCAGACGGTACTGCTCGACGACCTCGGGGCGGAAGGTGAGCTGCAGCTTTACGTCTGAGGCGACGGTATACAGGGTGGAGAGCAGATCGGTTCCGAAGATCTTTTCGGCCTCGGTTTCCGAGTCGATATAGTAGTACACGCCGTTTCCGTTGTCGGCAATCGCCTCCATGGCGGAGTCGCGGTAATTCCCGAAGCCGAAGCCGAGGGTGGAGAGGTAGATGTTATTCTGCCGCTTCTGTTCGATATACTGCTTCAGCTCCTCCGGCGAGGAGATCCCGACGTTGAGGTCGCCGTCGGAGGCCATGATGATGCGGTTGTTGCCGTCGGGGATAAGATATTTTTCCGCGATCTCATAGGCGGTGCGGATTCCCGCCTGTCCGTTGGTGGAGCCGCCCGATTCCAGCGAGTCGACGGCGTTTCTGATCTGCTCGGCGCGGCTGCCGGGACAGCCCTCCAGCACCACCGCCTCGCGGCCGGAATAGGTGACGATCGAGACGATGTCGTCCTCCGAAAGGGCATCGATCAGATAGCCGAAGGCGGTCTTGAGCAGTCCGAGCTTATCGGAAGAGCCCATCGAGCCCGACACGTCGATGAGGAAGACAAGGTTGTTCTTCTGACGGTTGACGGCAGGCTTTGTCTTGAGCGTGAGGGTCATGAGGGAAGCCTCGGGATTCCAGGGGCAGGCGGAAATGACGGTCTTCACGCCGAACAGCTCCCCTTCCTTCGGGTCTGTCCCGTCGTAGCGGAAGTAGTTGATCATCTCCTCGGTCCGGATGCTGTTTCCGGCGGTGGCGATCAGGTCGGGCAGCGTGTAGCCGAGGGAGCAGAGCTTTCGGAAATAGGTGTAGGAGGCGGTGTCAACGTCGGCGGAGAAGGTCGAGACCGGCTGCTCCGATACCGGAACGAAGGGGTTTTCGATCTGCATCCCGCTCGACGGGATGTCGTCGGAGGGCTCCACGTTCTCCCCGTTCGGCGCGTGCGGCGGGACGAGCCCGCCGACGTCATCCATTTTGGCGCTGCATCCGGCTGCGGTCAGCAGGATCAGAAGAGCAAGCACGGCGGTAATCAGTTTTTTCATGATCGGATTCCTTTCTTTGTCTTTCAAAGCCGGGAGAGACGGTGCAGAAGGCGGTTGACGAAGTCGGGGGAGGGCTCCAGCTCCGAGCGGTAGTCAAACAGCGTCCGGCAGGCGGTATTGCCGGCTGAGGGGAGGAGCTGCGGCGAGACCACCAGCCCCTCGCGGGTACAGAGCCAGATCTTCAGCTCGGAGGAGAGGCTCTGTTCGGGGGAGACGGGGCTGCCGCCTCCCGTCAGCCGAAGAAACGGTTCCGGGTCATCGAGCGGCAGGACATAATAGCCTTCCTCGTCACCGAACTGCCAGACCAGCATATCGCCTCCGAATTCGACCTGCTCGGTATAGAGGGAGGCGGTCTGCTCCCGATGGGAGAGGAGGGTCTGCTCCAGCCCCTGCGGCTCGGTGTTCTCCTTTTTGGGGAGCAGCAGCGGCGAGAGGAAGCGGAGCATCAGCGCGGCGGAGAAGCAGAGCAGGAGGGCGGCGGCGATGCCGGCGGGGAGGAGGAAGCGTCGTCTGCGGGGGGCGGAATAGGCCTCGGCTTCGGCAAGGAAGCCGTCGTCGATATCGCTCAGCCCGCGGAAGAGGATCTCGGCTTTTTCACGGTTCTTCACAGCAGCTCCGCCTTTTCCAGCAGCGCCCGAAGCCCGGCGCGGAGGCGGAACAGGGCGGTCTTGACCCGCGATTCGCTCCAGCCCATGCGGGCGGCGATCTCGTTGATCGGATCGCCGTAGAAGTAGCGGCGGAGAAAAACGACGCGCCGCTCGCGGTCGAGGGAGGCAAGGAAGCGGTTGAGCGCCTCCTTCAGCCGTTCGTTCTCCAGGGTCGCCTCCACGTCGCCCTCCCGGGAGGGGATGCATTCGGTCAGCTCCTCGATCAGAAGCTCGGCCCCGCCCCGCTTGGCGCGGTGGTCGCGGCGGAGGCGATCGATCGAGAGATTCCGGAGAATCCGCGCAAGGTATGCGCCGAGGTGTTCGGGGCGGTCGGTCGGCATGCCGTTCCAGGCCGCAAAATAGGTGTCGTTCACGCATTCCTCCGAGTCCTGCGGATTCCGGAGGAGGCGGTAGGCCATGCCCCTCAGCATGATCCCGTACTTCCTTGCCGTTTCCTCCGTCGCGTGAGGAGAGCGCTGCCAATAAAGCGCGACGATGCTTGCGTCATCCATCAAAGTTCCTTTCCTCTCTGCCTTCATAAGATAAGTCGTCTTTTTTTTGCCGAGGTTACCGATCATGAAAAATATTTCTGAAATATTATATCACGGAGCAAAGGGGGAGTGCAAGGGGATCAGGGCGCTTTTTCGGGAAGCCTCTTTCTGAAATTCTTGCGGTAGGAGATGGGGGAGCAGCCGGTCATGCGGCGGAAGGTGGAGGAGAAGTGATGCGTGTCGCAGAAATCGAGCTTCTCGGTGATCTCTACGACGGAGAGGAAGGAATTGGTCAGCATCATTTTGGCAAGGGCGATCTTTTTGCCCAATAAATATTGGTAGGGAGTCAAACCGTATTCCGACTTGAAGATGCGGATGGCGTGGGACTTGGAGCAGCCTGTGCGTTCGATGATGCTGTTGAAGCTCGACTTTTCAACGCTGAAATCGACGATGTTGTCGATCTCCTTCTTCAGACGGAGTGCGATGTTCTCCTTTCCCGTCTGACTGTTGATGTGGAGATAGAGGCGCTGCAGGATTCGGATGAAGACGATCAGACAGAGGTCGTTCATCTCATCGATGGTGCGGCTGTTCTTGGCGGTCTCGTTGAATTCGCGGAACAGATCGAAGATCGGGACGTTCTCAATGAGGTAGAGCGGGGTGAAGCCGTAGCCCTCCATGATCTTGTCGACCAGGTCGCCGTAGAGACAGAAGTAGATCTTGATCCAGGGATCTTTAGCGTCGGAATAATAGTAATGGGTGGCGTTTTTACGGAGGATGTAGACGTCGCCCTTTTTGGCGACGAAATGCTCGCTGTCCTGGGTCAGGTAGCCCTTTCCCTCCATAATATATTCAAAGCACCAAATGGGGGAGTCGGGACGGTAGATGATATAGCTCTCGTCGCAGAACGCCATTCCGGCAAGCTGGACGTTGAAGGGTCTTATATCCTTCGGGGTGAGACGGAACATCCCCTCGTAGGGGGAGTAGTAGGAAAATTCTTCGTGCATATCAATATCTCTCACTTTCCGGTTTAGCAGAATCGAAGGGGAATTTAAGATATCGATTATATCAGATATCAACTAATATGATATATGATTTTGCGTCTTTTGTCAATATATACAAAAAATCGCGCGAATTTTCTATATGAAAAAACGCCGTAAAACTCGCACAAAACGGCGATATATCAATATTCTGCACAAAATAGTCATATTTTGCATTGCGTTTCTTCCCCGGTTTCCGCTAAAATAATACCATCATGAATGACGCCGAAGGTGTCTGAAAGGAGTCAACAATGAGAAAAACCAGGATATCTGCCGCGCTGGCGGCGCTCCTTGCGGCGATCCCGGTGCTTTTGGCAGCCTGCCGGGAGAATGCCCCGGGACAGACCGAGCCGACGGGAGGGGAAAGCCCGTCGGGAACCGTTGCTTCCTCCGCGGACGAAACGGAAAAGCTGCCGAACGGGATCCCCGATAAAACTTTTGACGGGGCGACGATCCGATTTGTGACTGCCGCCGAGGAAGGGAACGGCGTGGACGTCGGAATCTCCATGGAGGAGGCCGACGACCGTATTACCGAAGCGGTTTACAAACGCGATCGCGCGGTCGAGGCACTGCTTGATGTCAAGCTGAATGTCAGAACCTATTCGTCGTATCCCGAAGCCTATCAGGGCTTCCGCGCATCGGTCAGCACCAATTCCGATGATTACGATATGGCGTTTATCACCACCGGCTCCGCCTTTTCGATGGCGAACGAGGGACTTCTGCTCGACCTGTCGGACTACGGCTGTATCGATCTCGACGCGCCGTGGTGGGATCAGCGGGTAAACGAGAAGCACACCGTTGCCGGAAAGCTTTACCTCGGCGTCGGCTCGGCTTCCGTCAACGATCTGCTTCGGACGCATATGCTGCTCTTCAACGGCAACCTGTTTGACGATCGCGGCCTTGAGTATCCCTACGCCGACGTGTTGGCGGGGACTTGGACGCTCGATAAGCTGGCGCAGTACGCGACGGACCTCAACGAAGACGTCAACGGCGACACCGCGGTCACGATGGACAGCACCGATCTCTTCGGCTTCTCCTCCTACTCCTGGACCTCGGCCTACACCCTTTGGTACGGGGCCGGCGGAGAGGTGATCGGAAGGGATGAGACCGGCTTCCCGATGGTTTCGATCAATACCGAGAAGACGGTGGCGATCTATGACAAGCTCTATCAGACGGTCGTGGCCTCCGGCTCGAATCTGGTTTCGGATGGCAATCTCTACGGCGCAATGTACCGGAGCTTTACCGAAGGGCGGGTCTATATTACCGAGGCCTGCATGATGCATCTTACGCACTGGCCGAGCTTTGCCGATATGAAGGACGATTACGGTATCATCCCCGCGCCGAAGTTCGACGAGCATCAGGAGGACTACATCAGCTATGCGGAGATCGTCGAGCCGGCGCTCTGCATCCCGGTCACCGTGACTGCCTCGGAGGAGCTTCTGAGCGCGGTGGCGGAAGCCCTGGCCTATGAAGGACACTATACCATCACTCCCGCGGTCTACGAGACCTCCCTCAAGGGACGCTTCGCACGTGACGAACAGTCGAAGGAGATGCTCGACATCATCAGAGACGGACGCACCTCCTGCCTTGCCTCGGTCTTTATTCCCGATACATCTCTTGTCACCTCGCTCCCTGTTCTTCTGCAAAACGGATCGCAGGAGATCGCCTCGGTGCTTGCTTCCTTTGAGACCGTGATGACGGAAGGCCTTGCAGCGGCCCTGGAGGGCTTCCGGTCGTGATATCCGCAAAGAAACAGGAAAGCCCGATCGGAAGAGCGATGCGGATCACGGCTGCCGGCCTGCTTGCCCTCATGCTCGGCGGCTGCGCCGGGAACGGGGTCGGCACCGGAGGCGACAGCAGCGGAAGCGGGACGGGCAGCGCAACAATCGGAGGCGAGGTAACGACCGAGGACCGTCTTCCCGTCTCGGATACCCCGTATCAGATCACCGTCGATTTTTCCGAGCGGGTATACGATCGCACCCCGTATCTGAAAAAATTCGATCAGTTTGCCGCGACATGGTCTTGGTGCAACGATTTTACCGCCGCGCCCTCTCTTGACATGAAAAACATCGGGCGCGTGCCCGATGTCGCGGAGCTGCTCCCCGGATCGATCCGCACCGACCTGTTCATGGGTCACTATGGGATCGGCAGAGAGATCGGCAACGGCCCCGGCAGGGACGGCACCACCGACGAGGAATACGTCCTGGTCAAGGGGGTGACCGATGCGCTGAAGGCGAGCGGCCTTGCGGCGGAATTCGTCTATTTTGCCTCTCCCGTCAATGTCGGCGGCGGTGCGGCAAACGACGCATGGAAGAGCGTGAAGGACCTTGAAGGGTGGGAGGAGCTTTGCCGCAATATTGCCGCCTGCTTCGACAGCAACGAGATGAACGTCCGCTATCATGAGGTCTGGAACGAGCCGGACTACTATGTGAGCGATCCCCGAAAGGACGGCGTGTATTTCATCGGAAGCTGGCAGGATTATATCGACCTTTACCTTCACGGCGCACGGGGCATCCGTGCCGGAGATCCCGACGCGATGGTCGGGGGCGTCTCGGCGGCGTGGATGAACAAGATCTCCCGGAACGGAGAGCTTCAGTCGTTTTTGCGGCAGGCGCGGGAGGCGGATCTGCTTCCCGATTACCTGTCGTGGCACTTCTACGGCTCAAACGGCGGCATGATGATGCTGGAGGAATACATCAGCGGCGCAAGAAGCTGTCTGAATTCCGATGACGATTACGCGACGGTGCAGCAGCATCTGAACGAATTCAACGTCTCCCTCGACCCCGAGGTCACCAACTCCTATCGCATGGTCAGACAGGTGCTGAACGTCTATCAGCGGCTTTTGAGAGCGACCGATATCACACGGGTGGTCTGGACCTCCGCGCTGGATCGACAGCTGGAGGGCTCCGACGCGCAGGCGCTGATCAACCCCTTCACGGGCGAGAGAACGCCCGCCTACTATACCCAGTGGATGTACGCACGACTTCCGATCAGCCCGGTTCTTGTCGATTCCGATACCGAGCGCGTGGCGGTCATGGCATCGGTGGAGGACGGACGCGCGGCGCTGATCGCCTATGACAATTTCTTCGAGGAAACCGAGGTAACCTTCTCGCTGAAGGGACTTCCGGCGGAGCGATATCATGTGCGGGTTCTGACGATCGACAGCCGCAATCCGCAGAACAAGGTCTCCTCCAATACACCGCAGCTTCTGGCGGAATATCATAACGTTGCCGCCGATGACTCCCTTGCCTACAGTGTGAAGATTCCGCGGGACGGCGCGATCTACGTCGAGCTGACCCCGACCGACGGCGTTGAGCCTCCGCATGAGAGGAGAAGCGTTCTTGCCGATCGTGTGGTGCGGACTGACGGATGGTACGACGGGCGCTGTGACGACGGCGCCTATGCCTGGATCAGCACCGGCAGCTTTGTCGGAGTGCTGGGAAGCGGAACTTCGGAGGCTTCGGTCGGAACGGCCTGCGCCGTGACGCTGGACGGCATGAAGGGGGAGGAGCTGACGGTCGACGCAACCGTATCGGAGGGGCTTTCCAAGCGCTCCGACCGCTCGATGTGCGGACTGATCGTCTCCTATTCGACGGAGGACGGCTACACCGGGAGCATCTATCACGCACTGAACGGGATCGACGGCGGAATCGCCATTCCGCTCGGTACCGGCAGGGTCTGCGATGAGGTCAGATCCCTCGGAGAAGGAAGCGGAGAGCGGCTGATCGCCCTCGACGACGGCGCGCCGGAGAATTGGAACGGACGCATCATGCTGACGCTGGTGGTGAACGATATCCCGCCCGGAGAAGGGGCGGAGCTGATCCTCGGCCTCAACCGATCCGACGAAAGCGCGGGCTTCAAAGCCCGACCGTAAAACGTGATGAATTATTAAGGAGGAATACACATGAAAAAGAACGTATTGGCAGCAGCGATCGCGGCACTGTTTGTGTCGGCAGCATTTCCGGTCACGGCGGCAGAGCTTCCCGATCCGCTTGCCGTCTATACCTTCGAGGATGCAGGCGCACTCGGTAAGGATATGACGGGCAACGGCAACAGCCTCGCCGTGAAGGGAGAGGTCACCCAGACAGAGGGATACCACGGTAAGGGCGCTCGCTTTCACTACAAGGGCGCGTTGACGGCTTCCGCCGGATCGGACGGGTTTGACTTCGTCGATCATATCGAGGAGAACGGTACGAAGCAGATGACGATCTCCTACCGGGTGCGTTACCATATGGTCGACCTGCCCTACGAGGGGTGGCGCAGAATCGTTTCCAACGGCTGCGATTCCCGGATCGGATACGACGGTTTTACGATGCTCGGACTTGTTGACAATGTGATCGTTCCCGGTAATGTCAATCCCGCTTGCGTGTTCAACACGGAGGCGGCAGCGTCCTGGTCCGGAGGAAACTGGTCGACCTATGGGTGGACAGAGGAGTGGACGCATATCGCCTGGACCGTTGATCTCTCCGTCAATCCCGGCAGATGTATCTTCTATGTCGACGGAACCGCGATCTTCGACTTGGCGGAAAAGGATCTTACCAATGCGATCTCTGCTGCGGGAGCACTTTTCTCGATCGGCGCCGATTACTATGAAAATGACGGAGCAGACGTGTTCAATCATCCCTGGGCGGGCGAGCTTGATGATTTCTACGTCTATGATACGATTCTGGACGCCGATCAGGTGAAGGCGCTGATGAATCATACCTACACTGCTCCCGTGGAACCGGATCCGGAGCAGCCGTCGCAGGAAGTTCCTCCGACGTCCGATCCCTTCGTGATCGCCGCGGCGTGTGCCGGCGCGGCACTGCTCCCGGTGGTGCTTTTCAGACGGAAGGCAAGAAGGAGCCCTTCAATCTGAGAATTTGAGGAAGGCTTTTGTCTCCGGCTGCGGTCTGTCGTCAACATCTGCCTGCGGGCTTGACAGCAAGCCGCCCGTATGGTATCATGACCGTATCATTAAGCACATATATGAATGGAGAAAAGTAATATGCTGACAAATCGGGAAATCAATATCCGCGACCCGTTCGTGCTGGTACATGACGGAAAATACTATCTGTACGGCAGCCGCGGCGGAGAGACGTGGGGACACGGGACGGGGCTGGATGTTTATGTCGGAGACGATCTCGAAAACTGGGAAGGGCCGTTTCTCGCCTTTGCGCCGCCTCACGGGTTCTGGTCGGATTATCAGTTCTGGGCGCCGGAGGTTCATCGGGTCGGCGACGGCTTTTATATGTTCGCCACCTTCAAGTCCGAGACCCGCCACCGCGGGACGCAGATCCTCCGCGCCGACAGCCCGATGGGCCCCT
>CALWTY010000046.1 GCA_944384585.1 uncultured Clostridia bacterium
TCACAAGGTAGGTGCGGAGCCGGAACTGTATGAGATCGAGCTGAACGACACCGCCAATGATGTGACTGAACAGGTTACCGTATTCGGCTATCAATGCTACAACCAAGTAAATAATGGCAGTAAATCGTTCCGAGAGAAAAACGGTCTTGACACCGACGGCTATTGCGATATTCGTATGATTGGCGATTGGAAACTCGACCTTATGGCAAAAAAGATTTTTGAAAGTATATGGACGGATAAAAAAGACGCCGTTATGGAAGCCTATAAATTGCTCGTAGAGTGCTATCAATCCGATACAAGCAATAATAAAGCGACTATCGCTGCCGTTCAAGGCAAAATCTCTCGTGCGACGGCAAGGCTGGATAATTTGATTGCCATGCGCGCAGACGGTGAAATATCCAAAGAGAAATTCGGAGAATTACGGCAAAAAGCAGAAAATGAGCTCGCCACTCTAAACGAAGAACTTGACAGACTAAATGCTGTTTCAGATGAACTCGCTGAATCTCTCGATATGAGCGCTATTAAAGCCGCTCTTAACGAAATGATTGATTTTTCTGGACCTACAATCGACGAAAATATCATTGAAAAGTTTGTTTCCCGAATTACTCCGATTGATAACGGACACTACCGTTGGGATTTGAACTTTACGCAGAATAAAAAACAGGCAATTATCGGCTCTATTGAGGGACGAAAAGGCAAAGCAACTGCCGACATAAAAGAATACGGTGAGAATGACGAGCATTCTCACCGTACATATGATAAGTCTATTCAGTTTTCCTCTAACGGGGCGATAGCCTATCTTTGTTTAATAGCAGCCTGTGCGGCAGCGAGGCGCGCGATCGGCACTCTGAAGGGAGAGCAGGAGACATAGTCAAGGCCGATCTTGTGGCAGAACTCGACGGACGTAGGATCGCCGCCGTGCTCGCCGCAGATTCCGATGTGAAGGTGCGCGTTGTTGGCGCGACCGTCGGAAGCAGCCATCTTCATGAGCTTGCCGACACCGATCTGATCGAGCTTGGCAAAGGGATCGTTCTCGAAGATCTTGGCGTCATAGTAAGCAGAGAGGAACTTGCCTGCGTCATCGCGGGAGAAGCCGTAGGTCATCTGGGTCAGGTCGTTGGTACCGAAGCAGAAGAAGTCGGCGTTCTGCGCGATCTCATCGGCAGTCAGGCAGGCGCGGGGGATCTCGATCATCGTGCCGACCTCGTATTCGAGGGAAGCGCCGGCAGCGGCAATCTCGGCGTCGGCGGTCGCAACGACGACAGCCTTGACGTACTTCAGCTCCTTCACGTCACCGATGAGCGGGATCATGATCTCGGGCTTGACGTTCCAATCGGGATGCGCCTTCTTGACGTTGATGGCGGCGCGGATGACGGCCTGGGTCTGCATCTTGGCGATCTCAGGGTAGGTGACAGCCAGACGGCAGCCGCGGTGACCCATCATCGGGTTGAACTCATGCAGAGAGGAGATGATCGCCTTGATGTCCTCGACAGACTTGTTCTGCGTCTTGGCAAGGAGCGCGATTTCATCCTCGGTGGTGGGAACGAACTCATGGAGCGGCGGATCGAGGAAGCGGATGCAGACGGGGTTGCCCTCAAGCGCCTCATATAGCTTCTCAAAGTCGCCCTGCTGATAGGGCAGGATCTTGGCCAGCGCCGCTTCTCTTTCCTCGGCGGTATCGGAGCAGATCATCTCACGGAAGGCCGCGATTCTGTCAGCCTCGAAGAACATATGCTCGGTGCGGCAGAGACCGATTCCGTCTGCGCCCAGCTCACGCGCCTTGCGGGCGTCGGCGGGAGTATCGGCATTGGTGCGGACCTTGAGTCTGCGGTATTTGTCGGCCCAGCCCATGATGATGCCGAAGTTTCCGGAAATCTCGGCGTCGACCGTCGGGATGATGCCGTCGTAGATCGCGCCGGTAGAGCCGTCGATCGAGATATAGTCGCCCTCATGATAGGTCTTGCCGGCGAGGGTGAACTTCTTGTTCTCCTCATCCATGACGATTTCGCCGCAGCCGGAGACGCAGCACTTGCCCATGCCGCGGGCAACGACAGCCGCATGAGAGGTCATACCGCCGCGGACGGTCAGGATGCCCTGAGAAGCCTTCATGCCGGTGATATCCTCGGGCGAGGTCTCAAGACGGACGAGAACGACCTTCTTGCCGGCATTGTTCCAGGTCTCAGCGTCCTCGGCAGAGAAGACGACCTGACCGCAGGCAGCGCCGGGAGAAGCGCCGAGACCGCGACCCATGGGGGTGGCAGCCTTCAAAGCCTTAGTGTCGAACTGCGGGTGAAGCAGGGTATCGAGGTTTCTCGGATCGATCATCAGAACGGCTTCCTGCTCGGTCTTGTGACCCTCCTTGACGAGGTCGACCGCGATCTGAAGAGCCGCCTGCGCGGTTCTCTTGCCGTTTCTGGTCTGAAGCATATAGAGTTTGCCGTGCTCGACGGTGAACTCCATATCCTGCATATCGTGATAGTGGTTTTCGAGGATACAGCAGACGTTGACGAACTGCTCGTAGGCAGCCGGGAACTTCTCGGCCATCTGCTGAATCGGCATCGGGGTACGGACACCGGCCACGACATCCTCGCCCTGAGCGTTGGTGAGGAACTCGCCCATCAGCTTCTTTTCGCCGGTGGCGGGATCACGGGTAAAGGCAACGCCGGTGCCGCAGTCATCGCCCATGTTTCCGAAGGCCATAGCCTGGACGTTTACGGCAGTACCCCAGGAGTAGGGGATATCGTTGTCGCGGCGGTAGACATTGGCGCGGGGGTTGTCCCAAGAGCGGAAGACCGCCTTGACGGCGCCCATCAGCTGCTCTTTGGGATCGGAGGGGAAGTCCTGACCGATCTTGGACTTGTATTCCGCCTTGAACTGGTTGGCAAGCTCCTTCAGATCGTCGGCAGTCAGCTCAACGTCCTGCTTGACACCCTTCTTTTCCTTCATCTCGTCGATCAGCTCTTCGAAGTACTTTTTGCCGACCTCCATGACGACGTCGGAGTACATCTGAATAAATCTTCTGTAGCAGTCCCATGCCCATCTCGGGTTACCGGACTTTTCCGCCATCACATTGACAACTTCCTCATTCAGACCGAGGTTCAGGATGGTATCCATCATACCGGGCATGGAAGCGCGCGCGCCGGAACGAACCGACACCAGCAGAGGATTCTCATGATCCCCGAACTTTTTCTCGGTGATGCCTTCCATCTTGACGATGTACTCGTTGATCTCCGCCATGATCTCGTCGTTGATCTTTCTGCCATCCTCGTAGTACTGCGTGCAAGCCTCGGTCGTGATCGTGAAGCCCTGGGGAACAGGGAGTCCGATGTTGGTCATTTCAGCAAGGTTTGCACCCTTACCGCCGAGAAGCTCGCGCATATTGGCGTTACCCTCGGTAAACAGATAGCAATATTTTTTTGCCATAGTTTGACATCCTCCAAATAATAATTACTAACTTGATTTAGTCCAACCTACATTTTAACATAATTCTCTCCGAAAAACCACCCTTTTGAGAATTGTTTACAATTCTTTTAAAAAAATCATCCGAATGAGGGATAGGTCGATTTCGAAAGGATTTGATCTTGAGCGGATTGTCGAGAGGGGAAAGCGGGAGGGGATCATGAGGTCGGAAGGCATGAAAATCCCGCAAAAGGCTGCTTACCGCGGTGGGTAAGCAGCCGAAGGAGGTACTGCGGATCGGCGGACGGAGCGCGGATTATTTCTTCCTCGCCACGTAGCCGGTGTGCAGATCGTGATGCGCCTTATGACCGCCGAAGCCGTCGAACCACTCGCTGTAGAGGGTCTTGATGACCGGCGATTCATGCGATTTTCTGAGGGTCATGGCAGCGTCCTGATCATAGAGCGCCTTGGCGCGGACCGCCTTCAGATCGACGGTGTCGCGGACATACTGAGGCTGGATCGGCTGACCGCCGCCGTTGACGCAGCCGCCGGGGCAGCCCATGATCTCCACGAAGGTCCAGTCGGCCTCGCCGCTCTGCATCTTTTTCATCACTTCGTTTGCGGCAACTCCGCCGGAGGCGACGGCGACCTTGACGTTCATGCCGTTGATCTCGACGGTGGCCTCCTTGATGGCGTCGGTGCCGCGGACGGCGTGGAAGTCGATGTCGAGGTTGTCCTTGCCGGTGAGCCAGTCGTTGGCGGTGCGGAGCGCCGCCTCCATCACGCCGCCCGTTGCGCCGAAGATGACGGCAGCGCCGGTATCCTCACCGAGCGGGCTGTCAAATTCCTCATCGGGCAGGGCGGTGAACTTCAGTCCGGCACGCTCGATCATTCTGGCAAGCTCGCGGGTGGTGAGGGCGACGTCGACGTCGGGATAGCCGGAGGCATTCTGATGATCGCGTCCGATCTCGAACTTCTTCGCCGTGCAGGGCATGACAGAGACCGAGAAGATATCCTTCGGATCGATGCCGACCTTTTCGGCATAGTAGGTCTTGATCACGGCGCCAACCATTTGCTGCGGCGATTTGCAGGTGGAGAGGTGCGGGATCATATCGGGATAATAGTATTCGCAGAATTTGACCCAGCCGGGGGAGCAGGAGGTGATCATCGGCAGCACGCCGTTGTTCTTGATCCGCTCGACCAGCTCATTTGCCTCCTCCACGATCGTCAGATCGGCGCCGAAGTTGGTATCGAACACCTTGTCGAAGCCGAGGCGGCGGAGCGCCGCGACCATCTTGCCCTCGACATTCGTTCCGATCGGCAGGCCGAAGCACTCCCCGAGGGTGGCGCGGATGGAAGGCGCGGTCTGGACCACGACGTATTTGGTGGGGTCGGCCAGCGCCGCCCATACCTTATCGGTGTCATCTTTTTCCACCAGCGCGCCGGTCGGGCATACCGCGACGCACTGACCGCAGGAGATGCAGGGAACCTCGCTCAGATTGACCTTGAAGGCCGTTCCGATGCTGGTGTCCATGCCTCTGTCGTTCGGGCCGATGACCGAGACGTACTGCTCGCGGCAGACTGCGACGCAGCGGCGGCAGAGGATGCACTTATTGTTGTCGCGGATGAGATGCGGGGTGCTGGTATCGAGCTCGTAGTGAGGCTTGTAGCCCTCGAAGCTGCTCTCCTCCACGCCGTACTCGCGGCAGAGCTTCTGCAGCTCGCAGTTGGTGGAGCGGGAACAGGAGAGACATTTCTTATCATGGGTAGAGAGCATCAGCTCCAGCGTGGTTTTTCTTGCCTTCTGTACCTTGGCGGTGTTGGTTTTGACCTCCATGCCCTCCGACACGGGATAGACGCAGGCGGTGACAAGCCCTCTTGCGCCGGTCGCTTCCACCACGCAGATGCGGCAGGCGCCGATCTCATTGATCTTTTTCATGTAGCACAGGGTGGGAATCTCCACTCCGGCCTTCCTGGCCGCCTCCAGAATCGACGACCCTTTGGGTACGCTTACGGCGATCCCGTTAATTTTACAATTTACCATTTCCATTTCAGCGTACTCCTTCATTATTTCTTGGATATCGCACCGAATTTGCAGCCGGAGAGGCAGGCGCCGCACTTGATGCACTTCGACTGGTCAATGACGTAGGAAGCCAGCTTATGGCCGGGCGCGGTGTAATCGGTCTTGTGAATGGTGTCGGCGGGGCAGTTCTTCGCACACTTGCCGCAGCCGATGCACTTCTCCTTATCGATCACGAAGCTGAGCAGATGCTTGCAGACGCCGGCGGGACATTTCTTGTCGACGACGTGCGCGATGTACTCGTCCCGGAAGAACTTGAGGGTGGAAAGCACCGGATTCGGCGCGGTCTGTCCCAGTCCGCAGAGGGCGTTTGCCTTGATGTAGTTGCAAAGCTCCTCCAGACGGTCGATATCCTCCGGAGTACCGTTGCCCTTTGTGATCTTGTCCAGGATCTCAAGCAGGCGCTTGATGCCGACGCGGCAGGGGGTGCATTTGCCGCAGGACTCGTCCACCGTGAATTCCAGGAAGAACTTCGCCATATCCACCATACAGGTGTCCTCATCCATAACGATCAGACCGCCCGATCCCATCATGCAGCCGAGGGAGGTGAGGTTGTCATAGTCGATGGCGGTATCGATGAGGCTGGCGGGGATACAGCCGCCGGAAGGACCTCCGGTCTGCGCCGCCTTGAACTTCTTGCCGTTGGGCACGCCGCCTCCGATGTCCTCGATGATCTCGCGCAGGGTGGTGCCCATCGGGATCTCGACAAGGCCGGTATGGCGGATCTTTCCGCCGAGGGCAAAGACCTTCGTTCCCTTGGATTTTTCTGTTCCCATCGAGGCGAACCATTCCGGCCCGCGGAGAATGATCTGCGGGATGTTGGCGAAGGTTTCGACGTTGTTTTCGACGGTGGGGGAGTTGTAAAGTCCCTTGACGGCGGGGTGGGGGGGGCGGGGACGCGGCTCGCCGCGGTTGCCCTCGATGGAGGTCATCAGCGCCGTCTCCTCGCCGCAGACGAAGGCGCCCGCGCCGAGACGGATTTCAATGTCGAAATCAAAGCCGGAATCGAAGATATTCTTTCCGAGCAGACCGTACTCCCGTGCCTGATCGATGGCGATCTGAAGGCGCTTGACGGCGATGGGGTACTCGGCTCTGACGTAGACATAGCCCTTGGTGGCGTTGATGGCATAGCCGGCAATCGCCATCGCCTCGATGATGCAGTGGGGATCTCCCTCCAGCACCGAACGATCCATGAACGCGCCGGGGTCGCCCTCGTCCGCGTTGCAGACGACATATTTCTGAGGCGCCTGATTAGGGGCGCAGAGCGCCCATTTGCGGCCGGTCGGGAAGCCGCCGCCTCCCCGTCCGCGCAGGCCGGAATCGCTGACGCACTTGATGACCTCGTCGGGCGTCATTTCGGTCAGCACCTTGCCGAGGGCGGCATAGCCGTCCATGGCGATGTACTCGTCGATGTTTTCGGGATCGATGACGCCGCAGTTGCGGAGCACGACGCGGTTCTGCGCCTTGTAGAAGGCAGTATCTCCGAGGGAGACGTTTCCGACGATTTCATCGGCCTTGTTGCCGGTATCGTTATAGACGAGGCGCTCGACAATGCGCCCCTTCAGCAAATGCTCCGAGACGATTTCCTTCACATCCTCCGGTGTGACGTGGCTGTAGAAGGTGCCGTCGGGATATACGATGACGACGGGGCCGAGCTCACAGAGACCGAAGCATCCGGTCTGAACCAGCTTGATTTCCTCGGCAAGCCCGAACTCCTCAATGGTAGCCTCAAAAGCCTGCTGGATTTTCTTGCTTCCCGAGGAAGTGCATCCGGTGCCGCCACAAATCAGCACATGGGAACGAATCATAGTGTGTACCTCCAAAAATTACGATTGATTAGCGGCGATTGTGTACTCGGATACAACTTTTCCGCCCTTGATATGCTCATTGAAAACGCGCTCTGCCTTTTCCGGGGTCATCTTGACATAGGTGGTCTTTTCCTTGCCGGCCTCAAAGATTTCGACGACCGGCTCGAACTGGCAGATGCCGATGCAGCCCGTCTGGGAGACGGTGACCTTGTCGGAGAGCCCGGAGCTTCCGGTCAGCTCGACAAATTTGCCGAGAACCGGTCTTGCGCCGGCTGCGATGCCGCAGGTCGCCATTCCCACGACGATTCTGGTCTCGCCGGAGCCTTCGCGCAGGACGACCTTGCTCTTCATTTTTTCCTTGATTGCCTGCAGTTCAGCCAATGATTTCATGATATGTTTTCCTTTCTGTTTGTATACAATATTGGAATAGGGGACAGCCCGTGATCCGACTGCGGGGAGGGAAGGGTCCGATCTACGGGGATCGGTTTCCGTACTGCTCCCGCAGGGCTCCCTCGATCCAGCAGATCACGTCAAAGCTGTCGAGCGGTACGTCCTCCAGGACAGCGCGCAGCTCTCTGGTATCAAGGGAGACCGTCGGCCCGTCTGTCCGGCGATGTTCAAAGAGGAAATCGACATCGGGATGCCCTTGAATGAGGGTTGTGACGGTGGCGGTCAGATCGCCGAGGGGGGTGTAGTCAAGGTGGCTTTTGTAAAACAGCGCCGTCACCGTTGTGCCGTGCTCCTCCGGGAATTCCGAGGCAGCCTTCGATTCGACGGTGACGTATCCGCCGGTCTGCTCCGCCTCCATTTTGAAGAGCGGAAGCCCCATTCCGACCTTGCGGGTCGTGCGGGTGGTGTAGAAGGGATCGGTCACCGAGCGGAGGATATCCTCCGTCATGCCGCATCCGTTGTCGCGGATGACAATGCAGACGGTGGTCTCGGTTTCGTCAAGGAGGATCTCGGTCAGCGTAGCGCCGGCCTTGACGGAGTTCTCGGTGATATCCAGAATATTCAGGGACAGCTCCTTCATATGCCTTTCCTCAACAGGGTGAAAAGATTCTTGCGAACCAGCGCGCCGCTGTACGGCTCGTCGTCAAGCTCGAAGTATTCCCGTTTTTCCTTGACATCCCACAGGAAATGAGCGTCGGAGGAGACGAGTATCCGCTTTTGCGCGATGACGGGATCTTCGGAAAGAGACCCGATCCGAGCGGGGTCGTGAACCTCCGCGCAGGCGAAAAAGGGAGAGGGTGGGAAAGCGCCGAGAACAGAGAGCATACCGTTTGACTGCCGGTCGATATGGGCGGGATAGCAGATGCCGCCGAAGGCTTCGGCAAGCGGGACTGCCTCCTCGATCGAGATGTCGGTGGCGTTGGAAAGGAGATATTCCTCCTTTCCGATGACCCGATCCTCCCCGTCGGTGAGAAGCTGTTCCCCGAAGATATCCTCGCGGTTTCGGATGAGGACGCGCCGCGTCCTGACCAGCGCGTCGAAGCGCATGGCCTCCTCCAGCTCCTCAAAGAGACAGATCAGGTGAATATCCTCCGCCGAGGTCAGCTCCATGCCGGCGATCGGGATGATCCCCTGCTTTTTGGCTGCGGCGAAGAAAGCGGGACAGTTCCCGCAGGTGTTGTGGTCGGTGAGCGCCATGATATTCAGTCCGTTCAGCACGCCCATGCCGGCGAGATTGTTTGGGGTACAGTCATTGTCGGCGCAGGGGGAGAGACAGGAGTGAATATGCAGATCGTAATAGTATCGGTTCATAGAAGCCTGCTCAGGCACACGGCGAGCTCGTAGGCGCTGAGCGTCGAGGCGAGGATGTTGATCCCCTTGGCGTTTGCCGTCGCGACGATCTCCTCGGAAAGGGTAACTCCCTCGGCCAGGAGGATGCAGGCGGTGTCGGCAAGGGACGCCACGGCCACGATGTTGATGTTTGACATGATGGTGATCCAGGCGTTGCCGGCGGATGCCCGCCCCATGACCCAGCTCAGCAGATCACCGATATAGACGCCGCAGATCTCCCGCTCGCCGTCGGGCAGACAGACGGGGGAGAACGCCTCGTGCTGCAGAAGTCCGGCGACCGTCATATGGTCACCCCGACTTCGGTCCGTTTTGGATTGCGGATGGTTTCCGTCATGGTAATGCCTCCCTGTGAAAGCGTCTGCGAGGAGCAGCCCGTGCAGCTCCCGATCGGTTCGGTGCGTTCTTTCATGATTCCTCCCGTTCCGACCGCTCTTCCTCCGTCTGCTGCATCAGCTTCTGCCGAAGCAGCAGCACGCAGTCCCTGACGTCGGTTCCGTTCCGGATCACGTCCTCTGCGAACGCGCGGCAGTTCGGCGCGCCGCAGGAGCCGCAGTCGATGCCGGGCAGCTTCTCCTTCAGGGTCTGGATATCCGCCATCATCCGCATCGATTCCGCCATGTTGTCGCTGAGGCGGGCGATCGGATGATAGACAGGCAGCTCGTTGAAGAAGAAATCGTCGGGGATATACGGGGCGTCCTCACCGGAGATGAAGTTCTGAGAGACCGGCAGGAAGCGTCGCAGATTCTGCAGTCTTGCCTTGGCGATGAAGGGATTCTGAACCGTCATGACGCCGCCGACGCAGCCGCCGATGCAGGCGTTGAGCTCAATGAATTCAAGCGGCGGGATATTCCCGTTTTCGATCAGATCGAGGACCTTGATGACGTTGTCAATGCCGTCGGCCGCCAGGTAGTGGTCGTTGAAGAGCGAGGTGGCCTCGCCGCCGGAGGAAGCCCAGCCGATTCCGATCATCCCCGACTCCGAGAGCGGGGGCGGGGTAGAGCTGTTGTTCATCTTTCCGATCAGAAGAAAGTAGAGATCGCTGATCGAGACGACGGCGTCGACGGCGCTTTTGTAGCCGGCAAAACCGTTTTTGACATAGCTGACCTTGGCGGGGCAGGGGGAGATGAAGCAGACGCCGATCTCCTCGTCCGAAAGCTCGGGATGCTGTTCCTTTGCCCGTTTTCTTGCGATATGGGCGGCGACCTCCATCGGCGGCAGCATATGGGAAATGTTGTCGCTGAGGGAGGGGAAGCGAAGTCCGATCAGACGCAGCACCACAGGACATGCGGAGCTGATCATCGGCTTTTTGATTCCCTCTGTCTTCAGATAGATTCTCGTATAGGCCGAAACGATTTCCGCCGCGGCTGAGACCTCGTAAACATCGTCGAAGCCCAGCTCACGCAATCCCTGCAGGACAAAATCGACGTCGTCAAGATTGTCGAACTGCCCGTAAAGGGTAGGGGCGGGGAGTGCGATTTTCCATTTGAAGCGATCCATCGCCTCCGGCTTGGAGCAGACAGCCTTCTTGGCTTTGTTGGGACACACACGGATGCACTCTCCGCAGTCGATGCAGCGCTCCTGGTTGATCACGGCATGATGATCGCGGATCCGGATCGCCTCAGTCGGGCAATGCTTAAGACATGTGGTACATCCGTTGCATTTATTTACATCCAGGTAGACAGAATGTTCGTATGAGTTCATAAGTACAAATACCTTCCGAATCGCTACTTCGGAATGGAGACCCTCATGGTGACGACAGTCCCCACGCCGACCTCTGACTGAATATCCATATGGTCGGTGTATCGTTTCATGTTGGGAAGCCCCATGCCGGCGCCGAAGCCCAGCGAGCGGATATTGTCGGGCGCGGTGGAGAAGCCCTCCTGCATGGCCTGTGCGATATCCCGGATGCCGGGGCCGTGGTCGGTGAGGATGATCTCGATCTCCTCCTCGGTGACGACAACGTCAGCAGTCCCGCCTCCCGCGTGGATCACCATGTTGATCTCCCCCTCGTACATGGCGATGGAGACACGGCGGATGATCTCGGGGGAAAGGCCGAGCTGACGCAGATCCTTTTTGACCTGCACCGACGCCTGACCGGCGGAGGTGAAGTCGGAGCCGTCGACGTCGAAATGAAAGGTGAGCTGCCCGTTCATGTCGCGACCTTGTTTCCGACAAGACCGTTGCTGTAGAGGATTCCGCACGCCTCGTACAGACGCATTTCGGTTGCGAGCAGGACAATGCCGCTGTCCCTGGCCAACGCGATCATTTCGCTGTTCGGCCTTTTCGAGCGGACGAAGACGATGCATTTCATATCCATCATTTCGGCGGTACGGATGACCTGAGGATTGACAAGGCCGGTGAGAAGCACCGCCTGATCCTTGACATAGGCAAGGACATCGCTCATCATATCGCTTCCGCAGGCGGAGAAGACCTCGCGGTTAAGCTCCTCCTCACAGCAGAGAAGCTCAGCGTGGAGAAGCTCCTGAATGGTACCGATTTTCATGCGGCAACCTCCCTTTTATCCGGTAGTATCGGGTTATCTGTATTTGTCAAGGATTTTGTCGACGTCGTCGGCGGAGAGCCGTCCGTAGACCTCCTCGTTCACCGTCAGAACCGGTGCAAGACCGCAGGCGCCGATGCAGCGGCAGGCGGTCAGGCTGAAGCGTCCGTCGGGAGTACATTCGTCGGCACCGATGCCGAGGCGCTCGGAGAGACGATCGAAGATCGCGCCGGAGCCCTTGACATAGCAGGCCGTTCCGAGACATACCGAGATGTTATGCTCTCCCTTCGGGGAAAGGGTGAACTGGGCATAAAAAGTGGAAACCCCGAATACCTTTTCCACCGGCACGTCCATCCCGTCCGCGATGGCCTTCTGGACCTCGGCGGGAAGATAGCCGTAGATATCCTGCGCTTCCTGCATCACCGCCATCAGGCGGCTCTTATCATGCTTGTTTTCTTCGATCACCGCATCGAGCCTGGCTTTCTGCTCCGCGGTCCCCTTGAAGGGGTAGCTGCTGATTTTCTTTTGCACTGATCATGACCTCCGTATTAATTCATCGGTGTGATATAGAGTGATTCGGTAACGTGCATCGGTATTTCATATGCACATATACTTATATCTGAATCAGTATATCACATGTGCAAAAAATAATCAATAGCTTTTTACAAAAAATCTATAATATCAACGCAAAAAAACGGGTTTCCGGTGGAAGAGGAGGGAATTATTTCTATTTTCCATGCTTGGGGTCAAGCCTGTCCGGAGGGCGCTCCGGGAGGGGGCGTGGAGTGCGGCGCAGCGGACGGAGACGGGTGGAAAAACGACGGTCTTGCGCGACCGCCGCGGCAGGACGGGAGCGCGGCGCAGCGATGGAAACGGGAGGGAATAACGGCGGGCTTGCGCGGTCGTCGCGGCTTCACCCGTCGGCGGAACAACTGAAAAAGGAGTCCGACGGATGGGTCGGACTCCCGATTTTCCGGCTTCGGCCGGTTCGTTTTTCCTTTACCGGTTTTTCTCAAGAAAATCATAGATCACGCGGTAATAATCATGATTGACGATCTGCAGGGAGATCTCGAAGCGGTTCTTCACATAGCTGATGCAGGCGTCGAGATAGCCCTCCGGCACGTCCTCCTTGTCGACGAGGTAGCTGACCTTCCCCTTCTTGGTGTCGTATCGGATCAGATCGGTGATAAAGCTCTGGTTATAGAGCATTGCGACATGGAAGGATTGCTCGTCCAGCACATCGGTCCCCGCCAACAGGCGGGAGTCGTATTCCACGCCGAAGAGATTGAGCAGTGTCGGCAGGATATCGACGGTGCAGCAGGGGGTGTCGACGACGACCGGCTCCTTCATTCCGGCATTGTAGCAGAGGAAGGAATTGCGATAGATCCCGAAGGTGGTGTCGACCTGTTCCCCCGCCAGCTCATTGAACTGATGGCTGAGCAGACCGTAGGGATAATGATCGCTTGTCAGGACGATGACGGTATTCTCAAGACAGCCCGCCTCCTCCAGCGCGTCAAGGATGGCAGTCAGCATATTCTCCACCTCCAGATTGGCGGCGAGATAGGACTTGACGACCTCGGAGTAGGGCAGATTGTCGACCTTGTCGCGGTTCTCGAAGGTCATCGGACTCTTGACGTGATCCTTGTCGTGGATATCGTGGTAGGGATGATGTCCGCTGTAGGTCATGTAGTAGGCGTGGAACTGACGGACGTTTCCGTTCTCATCGCGGTTGCCGAGATAATCGTTCAGGGTCTGGAGCGCCGTTTCCTCGTCGGAATTGGGAACGCGGCCGCCGGTCGAGAAGGTCAGGCGGTTATCTTTTGTGAAGACACCGTCGACGTAGCTCCCGTCAAAGAAGCGGCAGAGGCGATAGCCCATGTTCGGATGCGTGACGCCCCGCTTGTAGTAGGAGGAGGAATTACTGTGATAGGCAAAGGTAGAGCCGCCGAAGGAGTTGAAGACATTACCCATACAGTAGGGAAGGTATTTGTCGGAGGAGAGCAGGAAGGTGGAATTTTTCTTCAGATCATCGACCCTCCCGACCGAATTGGGCAGCAGACCGGTGCAGAAGGCGTATTCCCCGTTGGTGGTGATCGATTTGAAGGAGCCGTAAAAATTATTGAAGACGAAGCCGTTTGTCGCCATTTTGTAGAGGGTGGGGGTCAGCTCCTCCGAGATCATGTGTGAGGTGAAGCTCTCGGCACAGATCATGATGAGATTGCAGCCCTCGAACATGCCGGTGTAGCGGTTGGTATAGCTTCCGGTCTGGGAGGCGACGTAGCGATGGATCGAAAGGAGCTGTTCGTTCGTTTCCTCCGCAATCAGCCGTTCCATGTCAAGATCGAGCAGATTCCGCAGCTTCACAGGCTCCGGCGGGACCACAGGCCCGGTACTCTGTCCTTCCTGCGATTCGAAGGGGGGCTCGGTCTGCTGCGGCGGAGAGGGCGGGATCAGTACATTATGGTCGACGGTCTCAAAATCCGGCGTTTTTTCCGCCGGGGGCTTGAAGATCAGATCGCAAAGCTCAAGGCGCAGGGAGGTCAGCACACCGAAGTTCGCGATATTGTTGTCGAGGATCCGCGGATACTGACGGTACATCTGAGAGGGGCTGTATTGCCCGCCTCCGCCGAGGAGCAGCGCTCCCCGACAGCCAAGGTGGAGAAGCAGACAGACAAGAAGCGTCGCCCCGCACAGCACGGGAGGCTTTTTGACGGGACGGATATAGAGGAACAGCACGAGGGAGAAGACCGCCGTGATCAGCGCCAGCGCCAGAATCTCGGGGATACTTGAGAGGATCGCGTCCTTCATCTCGTTGCCGAAGGTCCCGGCAGCGTCTCCCGCCATCGTGATCTTGTCGGTCTCCATATAGGTCATAAAGACGCCGGAATAGCAGATCTGCGTGGCAAACCATATCGCGCACAGTGCCGCCGTCACGGTGCTGAGAATGCAGTTGACCCTCGCGGAAAAGAAGGAATAGATTCCCGTAAAGAAGCAGCCGAGCGGCAGGCTGAAGAGGAGCGGATAGAGAAATCGCACAGTAAAATCAAGCTCCTCCGTCACATGAAAAAATAACTCGATAAAGGCAAAATAGCCCGAAAACAGGAGCGCCTGAAGCGCCGCGGATTTCCACTTCCGAAAGTACTTCCGAAGATAAAACCCGATCGGGCGAGCGGTATCCATATCGTATCCTCCTGTTCTGTGCAGAGTATCGGGGAGGGAGAGATTTCCCCGTCAGAGCGTAATGTTCTGAATGCCGAGCTGCTTTTTGTATTCGACGAAATCGTCGTAATTGCCGCTCCGGTCGGTGAAGCCGCCGTCCTCCCGCAGCTCGATGATCCGGTTGGCGACGGTATTGACGATTTCGTAGTCGTGGGAGGTGAACAGAACGTTGCCCTTGAAGGCGGAGAGACCGTTGTTGACTGCCGTGATCGACTCAAGGTCGAGGTGGTCGGTCGGCTGATCCAGCACCAGCACGTTTGAGCCGAAGAGCATCATCCGAGAGAACATACACCGTACCCTCTCCCCTCCGGAAAGAACGTTGACCGGCTTGAATACGCTCTCATTCGAGAAGAGCATCCGTCCGAGGAAGCCCCGCAGATAGGTCTCTGTCTGATCGCGGGAATAGCGGCGCATCCAGTCGAGGATCGACTCGGTGCAGTCCTTGAAATACGGGGTGTTGTCATGCGGGAAATAGGAGGTGGTGATGCTGATGCCCCATTTGAAGCTGCCGAAATCGGCCTCTGTCTCCTCCATGAGGATGCGGAAGAGGGCGGTGATTGCCGTTTCGTTTCCGACAAAGGCGATCTTGTCCCCTTTGGCGACGGTGAAGCTGAGGTCGCGGAAGAGCAGCCGCCCGTCCTCCGCCTTGGTCAGCCCGTTCACCGACAGGATATCCTTTCCCGCCTCTCTGTCCATGTCGAAGCCGATAAAGGGATAGCGGCGGCTGGAGGCCGGCATCTCCTCCACCGTGAGCTTGTCAAGGAGCTTGCGGCGCGAGGTTGCCTGACGGGATTTGGATTTGTTGGCGGAGAAGCGGGAGATGAAGGTCTGCAGCTCGCGGATTTTCTCCTCGTTCTTCTTGTTCTGCTGCTTGATCAGGCGCTGCATGAGCTGGCTCGATTCATACCAGAATTCATAGTTTCCGACGTACATTCTGATCGAGCCGTAATCGATATCGACGATGTTGGTGCAGACGTTATTGAGGAAGTGGCGGTCATGGGAGACGACCAGCACCGTTCCGAAATAATCGGCAAGAAAATCTTCCAGCCAGGTGACGGCATTGATATCCAAACCGTTTGTCGGCTCGTCGAGCAGGATGATGTCGGGATTGCCGAAGAGGGCCTGCGCCAGCAGCACCTTGACCTTCTCGCTCTCCCGCAGGGAGGACATCGGCTCGTAAAGCAGGGCTTCCGAAAGGCCGAGCCCCTGCAGGAGCTTGGAGGCATCGGATTCCGCCTCCCAGCCGTTGAGCTCGGCGAATTCCCCCTCCAGCTCGGAGGCGCGGATACCGTCCTCATCGGTGAAATCCTCCTTCGCGTAGATTTCGTCCTTTTCTTTCATTATATTATACAGACGGGGATTTCCGAGGATGACGGTATCAAGTACCGTAAAGCTGTCATAGGCAAAGTGATCCTGCTTCAGCACCGACATCCGCACGGTATCGGGGATTGAAACGCTGCCGCGGGTCGGTTCAAGCTCGCCGCAGAGCAGCTTAAGAAAAGTCGATTTTCCCGCGCCGTTTGCCCCGATGATGCCGTAGCAGTTGCCGGGCGTGAATTTCAGGTCGACGTCCTTGAAGAGAAGCTGTCCCCCGAACTGAAAAGTAAGATCTGTAACTGTTATCATGAATGATTCCTTTCGCTCCTCCGCAGCGGCTTACGCGGCGGTAATGGCAATAGTATAGCATAACCTTCCTCTGCCGTCAACCCCTTTGCGCCGCCTTCCGGGGCGGGGAGGTGTCATGTCGTCCGGTCAGAAGGGAGAGACGGCGGGGAGGGAAAACCGCAGGCTGCCTCCCGCTCACCGCATTTGATGCCTTCGGCAGGGGATGCTCTTTTGAAAACATTGTAGCATGAAAATGTTTCCGATTTGTAACCAAAACGGGAAAGCCGGCGAAAAAGACGGGATTTCGTCGGAAATCAGAGCCTGTACCGGAAGGAAACGGCGCGGTCCGTTCGGGTGCCGCGCACCGAGGAAACCGGTGCTGTAAGTGATCGGGAAGGGACTAAAAAGACGCCGATGCCCCGACGTCTTTTTTAGTCCCCGGATCGCGGGTTATTCCTCCATTGAGGCAATATCCGCCCAATCGATCCGTTTGTCTTTAAAGTAAAAGGTACGGTCGCGCTCCCCGATCGTTCTGAGAACGCGGCAGGGATTTCCCGCAGCGACGACATCGGCGGGAATATCCTTCGTCACGACGCTTCCCGCGCCGATCACCGACCGATCTCCGATGGTGACGCCGGGCAGCACAATGACCCCTGCACCGAGCCAGCAGTTTTCCCCGATTCTGACCGGCATATTGAACTGCATCCCTTTTTCCCGCAGCTCCGGCAGGATCGGGTGACTGCCCGCCGCCAGAACGACGTTCGGGCCGAGCATCGTGTGCGCTCCGACGTAGATGTCGGTGTCGTCCACCAGCGTCAGATTGAAATTGGCGTAGACACCGTCCCCGAAATGAGCGTGCCGACCTGCCCAATTGGCGTGGAGCGGGGGCTCGATATAGCAGTTGACGCCGAGCTCCGCGAACATCTCACGGAGCAGCGCCCGGCGCTTTTCCCCTTCACCGGGACGGGTCGCGTTAAATTCATAAAGCCGTTCGAGGCATTCCGTCTGGAGTTTCATGATGTCGTCGTCGTTCGGCAAATACAGCTCTCCCGTCTGGAGGCGTTCCTTCATTCCCATTATGCAGCCGCTCCCTGTTTACTTTGCGATGTGGTTGAAATCGAAATCGCAGCGGCGGAGGAATTCCCTGGCGATCAGGGCGGCACCGATGCGGTTGGGGTGAACTCTGTCCCATGCGATAAAGGTCGAATGGCGGAAACGGAAATACTCGTCAAAGGCCTTCTGAATGTCGACGAGGATCAAGCCCTCCTCCTTCGCAAGACGGCGGCAGATATCGCTGTAGATATCCATCCTCGCCCGCATTTTGTCCTCGCGGAGCGGCTCCATGTAGTAGGGAGTCATCAGGATGACGCCCTTGCAGACCGGCTTGGCGGAGGAGATCATCTGACGGAGATTGCTCTCATACTCCTCCGGCGTGACGGCACATTCCTTTGCGCCGGGCATATCGAACTGACGCCAGACGTCGTTGATGCCGATGCAGATGCTGACCCACTGGGGACGGAGATTGAGAACGTCCCGCTCCCATCTTGCGAGAAGATCGCGAGAGGTGTTTCCGCTGATTCCGGAATTGGTAATACGCAGCACCGTTTCGGGATACCAGACACAGAGGAGATTTTCAAGCTCTCTGACATAGCCGTGGCCGAGATTGTCCCCCAGTCCTTCTCCGACGGGATGGACGCTTCCCATGTCGGTGACCGAGTCACCGGCAAAGACAATACGATCGTTATGTTCGAAAATCATGGCAGAATCCTCCTGATCAAATGGAAATCGTTTCGTCCGCTCCGATCAGGGAGCGCTGCTTCAGGGCGGCGACCGCCCCGGCTATAACGGATGCGGCGAGCTCTTTGCTCATCGCCTGCTGCTCTCCGGTCCGCAGATCCTTGAGGGAGACTGTGCCGGAGGACAGCTCGTCCTCACCGAGAAAGACAACAAAGGGAATGCGGAGCTTGTCGGCGTAGCCGACCTTGGCCTTGAATTTTTTCTTTTCGCTGTAAAGCTGCGCGCGGATGCCCCGTTCGCGGAAATAGGTGGCAAGCCCGACCGCACAGGCGGGGGCGTCGGTCATCGGGAGAATCAGCACATCGGACGGGAAGACGGGATAGGCGGGGTTGAGCAGCTTTCTGTCGTTCAGTACGAAGAAGAGCCGCGTCAGGCCGATTGAGATTCCCACGCCGGGGAGCTTACGGTCGGTATAGTATTCCGCCAGGTTGTCATATCGTCCGCCGGAGCAGATCGAGCCGATCTCCGGGTGATCGGTCATGACCGTCTCGTAGACTGTGCCGGTGTAATAGTCAAGCCCCCTTGCGATCGTCAGATCGACGGTGAAGAAGTCGGAGGGGACGCCGAAGCCCTCCATATAGCGGACCACGGTGGCAAGCTCCTCCGCGCCGAGATCGAAGGTTTCGTTTCTGCCGCGGTAGGCCTCCAGCGCCGCAAGCACGGCGGGCGTATCTCCGCCGGTCGAGATGAAGCGGATGATCTCCTCTCCCTTTGCGTCGTCGATTCCAAGCTCGCGGAGCAGCTCCAGCACCTTGTCGGCACCGATCTTTTCCAGCTTGTCGATGGTGCGGAGGATGTCCGCCGCGCGATCCGACAATCCCAGCAGCTCGAAGAAGCCGTTCAGGACCTTGCGGTTGTTGAGACGGATACGGAAGCGCTTCAGCCCCAGGCGGGTGAAGGCGCGATAGATGACGGAGGGGATTTCCGCCTCGTTCATGATGTCGAGCTTTTCGTCTCCGATGATATCGATGTCTGCCTGATAGAATTCGCGGAAGCGGCCGCGCTGGGCGCGTTCCCCGCGGTAGACCTTCCCGACCTGGAAGCGGCGGAAAGGAAAGGCAAGCTCCGCACTGTGCTGCGCCACATAGCGTGCGAGGGGAACCGTCAGATCAAAGCGGAGCGAGAGATCCGCGTCACCCTTCGTGAAGCGGTAGATCTGCTTTTCGGTTTCGCCGCCCCCCTTGGCGAGCAGGATCTCAGAGGCCTCGATCAGAGGGGTATCGAGCGGCGTGAAGCCGTACAGAGAATAGGTGTCCTCCAGCGTTTGAATCATCCGGCGGAACAGCTGCTGCTCCTCGGGAAGCAGTTCCATAAAGCCCGACAGCGTGCGGGGTTTGATTTTTTCCATATTGTGATCCTCTCAGACGGTGATGAATAAAATTTTACCCTTCATTATAACACACAGGGATGCTTTTGTCAATCGACCGGAGCGGAAACCGCCCGAAAAGGGTGCTGAAAGAGGGGGAAGCACCTGCGAAATCGTATTTTTTAAAAAAAATTAAGAAAATTTTAAAAAAGGTATGTACAAACGCGATAAAATTTGGTACAATGGTGCAGTAACGTCTTCCCGCGCTGAAACAGCAGGTGCATCGACACCGGGAAGAATAATACAGGAGGTAAAGAAAAGGATGAGTGAACTGGAACAGGAAAGGA
>CALWTY010000047.1 GCA_944384585.1 uncultured Clostridia bacterium
GGGAGTACGGGGTGCGGGACGATAGAGGGACGGGGCGGCATATTGGGCGGTGGGCGGACGGGGCGTGTGTGTTGGAGGATGGGCGAGGGCGGCGCGGGGCGGGAAGATGGGGATGGGGAGGGGTGGCGGGCAGCTTTTTTTGTGGTGGGATAGTGAGTGCGCGGGGGCTTGTTAGGCGGGGGAGTACGGGGTGCGGGACGATAGAGGGGCGGAGTGGCATCTTTTTTTAAGATGCGAAAACTTTTTGAAAAATTTTTGAATTTTTCTTGACTTTCAGCGCCCGCTATAGTATAATAGGAGTCGTAGATTTCATTCACTTTCTGAACCGCCCGGGGAACGCCAAACTCGGGCGGCTACTTTTATCCGGGCGGCGCGCCGTCCGACGCCTCAAGGAGTTCCGCCATGCCCTGCTCTGCCGTCTTTGTCTCTCCGCTCGGCCCTCTGCTGCTCGTCAGCGACGGAAGCCGTCTCCTCTCCCTCCGCTTCGTCGGATCGTGGGATGCGCGTCGGCTGCCCGTCGGGGAAGACGCGAACCTGCCGTGGGCGGTGCGCTGCGGAACGGACGATGCGCTGCCGGGGGCGGCCTCTGTCGGATCATGGGATGCGCTCCTTCTTGAGGCGGCGGACTGGCTCCGCGCCTACTTCGCCGGAAGGCGCCCCGATCCCCGCGCCCTCCCCCTTGCGCCCGCCTCCACTCCCTTCGCCGCCTCCCTCCGCGAGGCGCTCCTCTCCCTCCCCTTCGGGCGCACCCTCTCCTACGGTGCGCTGGCTGCCCTCCTTGCCTCCTCTCCCCGCGCCGTCGGCTCGGCGGTGGGGCGCAATCCCTTCGCGATCCTCGTCCCCTGTCACCGCGTTCTCGGCGCGGACGGGAAGCTGACCGGCTATGCCTGGGGGCTTGCGCGGAAGCGCGCGCTGCTCGATTTTGAGGGCTGCCGTCCCCTCGGAGGACTCGCGCCGCGGAATTGAGCCGCAGAATAGATCCGTGAAACGGAAACCGCAGAATCAATCCGTGAAACGGAAACCGCAGAATCAATCCGTGAAACGGAAGCCGAAAATAAACCCACGGAGCGGAAGCCCCCTCCGCCGAAAGGAGCATCCCTTGACGAACCGCGATCTTCTCACCGCCGCCGCCCGCCAGTCCGCCGTCGACTGCTGCTGCCGCGCCGAGGACTTCTTTTCCGACCGCAGCCTCGTCGTGCTGTCGCAGCCCTCTCCGGCAGCGCGCTGCTATCCGGCGCTGCCGTTCCTCTGCCATCTCGTCTCCTACGGCCGAAACGTCGTCGCCTCCGTCTCTGCGGAGCTTGCCGACGAGGTGGCGGATTACCTCGACTCCTACCCCGCCTGCCACTGCTTTGAGACCCCGAATATGCAGGTGCTGTCCGCGATCCTTCGCCGTCACGGGGCGGACATCTGCTTCCAGGCGGAATATTTCCTGCCCGATCTGACGGCGGATCCGCCCCCCGCCTGTCCCCTTCCGACAAAGCTCCTGACCCCCGACGGCTTCGCCGGCCTCTACACGCCGGAATGGAGCAACGCCCTCTGCGGCAAGCGCCCTCATCTCGACCGTCTTGCGGCCGCTGCGTTTGACGGGGAGGCGCCGGTGGGG
Source organism: uncultured Clostridia bacterium (assembly GCA_944384585.1). Classification (GTDB taxonomy): domain Bacteria; phylum Bacillota; class Clostridia; order Oscillospirales; family CAG-272; genus Colimorpha_A. The sequence continues at coordinate 1,607 of CALWTY010000047.1, forward strand.
CTGGCGGGCGCCTCCGCCGACTGCGAGGAGCTGTGGCAGATCGGCATTGACGTGCTGCCCTCCTATCGCCGGCGGGGCATCGCCTCCGCGCTGACCGCGCAGCTTTCCGCCGCGCTTCTGCGGCTCGGCAAGGTCCCGTTTTACTGCTGTGCCTGGTCGAATATCCCCTCGGCGCGGAACGCTCTCCGCGCCGGCTTCCGGCCCGCCTGGGTCGAGCTTACGGCAAAACCGATCGAAGAGATCGAAAAAATCAACCGGGAAGCCAAGCTTCCGAAAGGAGAATCCTCATGCTGAAGGAAAAAGAAAAAGCCCCCGATTTTACGCTGGAGGACAAGGACGGAGTCCGTGTATCGCTCTCTGATTTTGCAGGTCGCAAGGTCGTTCTGTATTTTTATCCGAAGGACAACACGCCGGGCTGCACCCGGCAGGCCTGCGCCTTTGCCGCCGCCTATCCCGAGTTTCTCAAGCGCCGCGTGACGGTCATCGGGATCAGCAAGGACAGCGTCGCCTCTCACGCGAAATTTGCCTGTAAATACGAGCTGCCCTTCCTGCTCCTCTCCGACCCCGACCGTATTGCCATCGAAGCCTACGGCGTCTGGCAGGAGAAGAAGATGGCGGGGAAGGTCGGAATGGGCGTTGTCCGCACCACCTTCCTGATCGACGAGGAGGGGAACATCGAGAAAATCCTGCCGAAGGTCAAGCCCGACACCAATGCCGCCGAGCTTCTTGCGCTGCTCGACGAGGCGAAGGGCTGACGGGGCGCGTGGTGCGGGCAAAGTTTTCGTCTGTGCGGATGCGCACAGCCCGGGCCGGTTGCCGCAGTTTCCGCGAGTGCGCGGGCGGCTGACGGGGCGCGTGGTGCGGGCAACATTTTAGTCTGTGCGGGCGGGCAGCCCGGCGTGTACGGGCAACATTTTAGTCTGTGCGGGCGGGCAGCCCGGCGTGGTTGCCGCAGTTTCCGCGAGTGCGGTTTCCGCGTGTGCGGCTGATCAAGTGCGCGGGCTGCCTGCGCTGCGGGGCGCCTCCCGCGATCACGATCCATCGAAACGAGGAATCACACATGAAGATCATCGATATCATCCAATCCGACAAGCCCAGCCTCTCCTTCGAGGTCTTCCCTCCGAAGACCTCCGACCGCTTCGAGAGCGTTCTGTCGGCGGCGGCCGAGATCGCCCGCCTTGCCCCCTCCTACATGAGCGTCACCTACGGCGCGGGGGGCGGCACCTCCGACTACACCGCCGCCGTCTGCCGCTCCCTGCTCGACTGCGGCATCACTCCCCTTGCCCATCTGACCTGCGTCTCCTCCGACCCCTCCCGCATCCGCCGCGAGCTGCAGCGCCTGCGGGAGATGGGCGTGGAGAATATCCTCGCGCTGCGGGGGGATCTGCCGGAGGGCTTCTCCCCCGATACCGCCCGCTACCGCCATGCCAGCGATCTCATCGGTGAGATCGCCGCCTTCGGCGGCTTCTGCATCGGCGGCGCCTGCTATCCCGAGGGCCATCCCGACAGCCTCAGCGGGGAGGAGGATCTGCGCGGCCTTGCCCTCAAGGTGGAGAGCGGCTGCGAATTCCTCACCACCCAGATGTTCTTCGACAACAACATCCTCTACCGCTTCCTCTACCGCCTCTATCGCGCGGGGATCACCGTCCCCGTCGTCGCGGGGATCATGCCGGTGACCGGCGCAGGCCAGATCCGCCGCCTCTGCGCCATCTCCTCGACGGCGCTCCCCCAGCGCTTCCTTCGGATCGTCGACCGCTACGGCGACAAGCCCGCCGCCATGAAGCAGGCGGGGATCGCCTTCGCCACCGAGCAGATCATCGATCTCTTTGCCAACGGCATCAACGCCGTCCACGTCTATTCGATGAACCGCCCCGAGGTCGCGGAGGCGATCCGCCGCAATCTCTCGGAGATCCTGGCATGACCGCCCCTCTCCTCCTCGGCCGGCTCTCCCGGGAGGAGCTGACGCCCCGCCCCGCCGAGCTGCGCGCCCGTCTTCAATGCCCTCCCGGCCGTCTCCCGCCCGCCCTTCTCGCCCGCTGCGAGGGGGCGCTCCGCGAGGCGCTCGACTGCCGCTGGGCGGCGCGCCGCGTCTGTCTTGCGGAGGAGCTGCCGGCGCTCCCTCCCGACTTCCTTGCCGGGCAACTGAAGGGCTGCCGCCATGCCTTTGTGCTGGCGGTCACCCTCGGACACGGGGTGGATCGCCTGCTTGCGCGGCTGTCATTGCTCTCTCAAACCGAGTATTTGCTCGCCGACGGCATCGCTTCCGCTCTGGCGGAGGCAGCCTGCGGGGAGGTGGACGCGCGGCTTTCGGCGGGGCTTTCCTGCCTGCCCCGCTTCAGCCCCGGCTACGGGGCGCTGCCGCTGTCGCTGCAGCCCTCGCTGCTGTCCCTCCTTGACGCCGGGCGGCAGCTCGGCATTACCCTCTCCTCCTCCCTTCTGATGTCGCCGTCCAAATCGATCACGGCGATCCTCGGCATCAGGGAACTCCATTGAAAGGAAGGCGGCGTCCCGCCGCGATACACCATGAAGGATCTGAAAAAAGCCCTCGCCTCCGAGCGCCTCTGGTTTGACGGCGGCTACGGAACGCTTCTGCAGGAGATGGGGCTGCCCCCCGGCACGCCCCCCGCCCGCATGAGCCTCCTCGACCCCGACGCCGTCATCTCCCTCCACCGCGCCTATCTGGAGGCGGGCAGCCGCATCCTCACCGCCAATACCTTCGGCATCGACCGCCTCCGCTGCCCCGATTACGACCGGATCATCGAGGGGGCGCTCCGCTGCGCCCGCGCCGCCGTCGGGGATCGGGAGGATCTCTTCATCGCCCTCGATCTCGGCCCGACGGGGCGGATGCTGCAGCCCCTCGGGGATCTCCCCTTCGAGGAGGCGGTCTCCCTCTATGCCGACAACATCCGCGCGGCGGAGGGGCTTGGGGCGGATCTGATCCTGATCGAGACGATGAGCGACTGTCTTGAGACCAAGGCGGCGGTCCTGGCCGCCAAGGAGAACTCCGCGCTGCCGGTCTTCGTGACCAATGCCTACGACCGCAGCGGCAAGCTGATGACGGGGGGAGATCCCCTTTCGATGATCGCGCTGCTGGAGGGGCTGGGCGTCGATGCGATCGGCATGAACTGCTCCTTCGGCCCGGACGGGATGGAGGAGCTGATCGGGGACTTCCTTGCCTGCAGCTCCCTGCCCCTGATCGTCAATCCCAACGCGGGGCTTCCCCTGCTGCGGGAGGGGAGAACCGTCTACGGGATCGGCCCGGAGGAATTCTCCGACAGCATGGCGCGTCTGGCGGCGCGCGGGGTCGGACTTCTGGGGGGCTGCTGCGGCACGACGCCCGCCCATATTGCCGCGGCGGTGAAGAAGACCGCCGCCATCCCCTATACGCCTCCCGTCCGCAAGGACATCACGCTGGTCTCCTCCTACACCCACGCCGTCCGGCTGGGGGGATCGCCCGTGATGATCGGGGAGCGCATCAATCCCACCGGTAAGCCCCGGCTGAAGGAGGCGCTCCGCTCCGGGGATCTCCGCCTGCTTCTGACTGAGGGCGTGCGCCAGCGGGAGGCGGGGGCGGAGATCCTCGATGTCAACGTCGGTCTGCCGGAGCTTGACGAGGCGGAGACGATGGCGCAGGCGGTCCTCCTCCTGCAGTCGGTGACCGATACGCCGCTGCAGCTCGACTCCTCCTCCCCTGCGGTGCTGGAGCGCGCGATGCGCCTCTATAACGGCAAGCCGATGATCAATTCCGTCAGCGGCGACCGCCGCTCCCTCGCCGCCGTCCTGCCTGCCGTCCGAAAATACGGCGGGGTCGTGGTGGGGCTGACGATGGACGAGGAGGGGATCCCTCCGACCGCCGAGGGGCGGCTTGCCATTGCCGAGCGGATCCTCACCGAAGCGGAGCGCTTCGGGATCGACCGCCGCGATATCGTCATCGATCCCCTCTGCCTTGCCCTCTCCTCCCTGCCCGACAGCGCGCAGGTGACGCTGAAGACGCTGACACTGCTGCGGGAGCGCGGCATCCGCACGGTGCTGGGGATCTCCAACATCTCCTTCGGCCTTCCCGCGCGGGAGAAGCTCAACGCCGCCTTTTTCGCCGCCGCGCTGACCTGCGGGCTGAGCTGTGCGATCCTGAATCCCTTCTCGGAGGCGATGACCGACGTCTTTTTTGCCTTCCGCGTGCTGCGGGGGGAGGACGAGGGCTGCCGCGGCTATATTGCCTATACCGACCGCGCGGGGCAGGAGCGCCTGCCCTCCGCGGAGGAGATCACCCTTGAGGGAGCGATCCTGCACGGCCTGAAGGAGCAGGCGGCGGCGCTTACCGACCGTCATCTGTCGGAGGAGGAGCCTCTGTCCGTGATCGACCGCCGCATCATTCCCGCGCTGGAGGAGGTGGGGCGCCGCTTCGAGGAGAAGCGCTGCTATCTGCCCCAGCTTCTGATGAGCGCCGACGCGGCGGCGGCAGCCTTTGAGCGTGTGAAGGCGCGGCTGCCGAAGCGGACGGGGGAGGCGGGGCGCGGCATGATCCTCGCCACCGTCAAGGGGGATCTGCACGACATCGGGAAGAACATCGTGCGGGTGCTGCTGGAAAGCTACGGCTTCACGGTATACGATCTCGGCCGCGATGTTTCCCCCGACAGGATCTGCGCCGCCGCGCAGCAGACCGGCTGCCGTCTGATCGGGCTGAGCGCGCTGATGACGACGACGGTGCCGGCGATGGAGGAGACGATCGCAGTGCTTCACGAGCGCTGTCCCGGCTGCCGCGTGGCGGTCGGCGGGGCGGTGCTGAATGCCGAGTGCGCCGAGCGGATCGGGGCGGATTTCTATTGTCCCGACGCGATGGATACGGTGCGTGTCGCGCAGCGCTTCTATGCCGGCGCGGAGGAGGCGTGAGGGGAGGCGGGCACGCCCCCGCTTCCCAATCGAAATTCGCGATACAGCCCCCCTGTCCGCAGCCCCATTCCCCTTTCCCCAAGATAAGGGTTTTGGGGGTGCAGGGGGGATTTTCCCTAAAAAGCCCACCCTGCGCGTCTCCCTGCGTCTCCCCGCAGAAATCACGCCTTGACGTTTTACTCAAACGGCGCTATAATAGAGATATCAGCCCCGACCGGGGCATCAACCGAAAAGGAGACATCCATGAAAGAATCATCGCTTGCCCGCGCCAAAGAGGCGTACCGGATCGAGGAGGAATGCATCCGCGAGCTTGCCGGCTATTGGGAGGAGGGGCCGTTTTCCGAAGCGGTTCGCCTGCTCTCCGCCGCCCAGCGCATCGGGACCTCCGGCTGCGGCCATTCCGGCATTATCTGTCAGCATTTTGCGCATCTGCTCTGCTGTGTCGAGCGTCCCGCCCGCTTTATCTCCCCCGCCGAGGCGGTTCACGGCGCGACGGGCTTTCTGCAGGAGGGGGACGTGATGGTGCTTGCCTCCCGCGGCGGCAAGACCTCCGAGCTGCTCCCCATCCTTAAGATCTGCCGTCTCAAGAAGGTCTCCGTGATCGCCGTGACCGAAAACACTTCCTCCCCCTTGGCGGAAGGGGCGGATGTGGTGCTTCGCATGCACGTCAACCGCGAGACCGACCGCTACAACTCCCAGGGCACGACCTCCACGACGGCGCTCTGCGTGATTTTCCACGCGCTCCAGGCGGCGATTATCGAGGAGACCGGCTATCGCAACGAGCAATTTGCCGTCATTCATCCCGGCGGCGCGGTCGGGGAACGACTGAACGGAAAATAATCCCTCACGGCTTTGCCACGGCGAAGCCGTTTTTTTATTGCGCGGGGGGCTGCGGAAAACCTCCCGCTTCGCCTTGCCTGCGCCCTTGATTTCATCTCATCGCGCAACGCCTGCCTGCCCCCTGTGGATAACTTTGCCTATCCTGTGGATAACTTCGCCCTCCCTGTGGATAACTTTGCCCTCCCTGTGGATAACTTTGCCTCCCCTGTGGATAACTTCGCCTCCCCTGTGGATAACTTTTCTCCCCACCTGTGGATAACTCGACTTTTTTCCCCAAATACAGGAGGGAAGCCTGTGGATAACTCTGTGGATAACTCTGTATTCCTGTGGATAACTCCTTCCTTTTTCCGCCCTTTTTTCGACATTCCGAGGGCGTCCTGTGGATAACCCTGTGGAAAACCCTGTGGATAACTTCCCTTTCCCGCCGCCTCCTCCCCTACGAAAAAGATCCTTCCCCCACACCCCCTTTCAGAAAAAGCTTACCCCTCCTTTTTTTAAATGAAACGAAAAGAAAAAATTGAAAAAGAAAATTTTCGCCCTTCCCCTGTGGAAAACGCAGGGAGAACGCGCAGGAGACGCGCAGGGCTGGCTTTTTGAAAAAAGCCCCCCTGCACCCCCAAAAACTTTTGCCTTTGGGGGCATGGGCATGGGTCGGCGGGCAGGGGGATGTACCGCGAAGTGCGATTGGGAGGCGTTCCGCGCCCGACATGGATCGAAAGCGGGGATTGTCTGCGGGGGGCGGTTGTGCGGCGGGGGGCGCTTGGGTGCGGCGGTCGTCCGCAGCGTTCTCGCGGGGCGCTGCCTTCTTCCCGCATTGCCGCCCTTGGGCTTCCCTGCTCCCATGGGAAAAAGACGGGAAAAAGTGGGGACGACATTTCATCCGTTTCGTGGTATCATGGTATCATCCCGAAGCTGACAGAAAGGCCACCGCCATGCTCACTGACAAGCAGCGTTTCTACTACCGCAATGCCGACCGCCGTTGGAACATCAAAGTCGGCGCCGTCCGTTCCGGCAAAACCTACTGTGATTTTTTCACGATCCCGAAGCGCATTCGCGCCTGCACCGGAGACGGGCTGATTGTACTCCTCGGCACGACAGTCGGCACTCTCTGCCGCAACCTCCTCGATCCCATGCGTGAGCTTTGGGGGGAATATCTGGTCGGCCGGCCCTCCTCCAAGGACACCGTCTCCCTCTTCGGGCGCACCTGCTGGCTGATCGGTGCCTCCCGTGCCGATCAGGCTGCCAAGCTCCAGGGCAGCGGTGTGGAATACGCCTACGGCGACGAGATCACCACCTGGCATCCTCAGGTCTTCGAGATGCTCAAAAGCCGTCTCGACAAGCCCAACTCCCGCTTTGACGGCACCTGCAACCCCGCCTCTCCCGACCACTGGTTCAAAGCCTTCCTTGACAGCGACGCCGACATCTTTCTTCAGACCTACACCATCGACGACAATCCCCATCTCTCCCCCACCTTCGTGCATGAGCTGAAAAAGGAATATCTCGGCACGGTCAGCTATGACCGCTACATCCTCGGAAAATGGTGTGCCGCCGAAGGCGCCGTCTATCGCCGCTTTGCCGACAATCCCTCCTCCTTCCTGATCGACTCCGACTCCGTTTCCCCCGGTGACATCTCCCGCATCTCCGTCGGGGTGGACTTCGGCGGCAGCCGCAGCGCCACCGCCTTTGTCGCCTGCGCGATCCTCGGCAACTATGACTCCGTCGTCGTCCTTGCCTCCGAGCGCCACCTTGCCGCCGTGGATTCCGATCGTCTCGGGGAGCTGTTCTGCCAGTTCCTCCTCTCCGTTGAGGCCTCCTTCTCCCCTGTCTCCGTCGCTTACTGCGACAGCGCCGAGCCCGTTCTCATCCGCTCCCTCAAAAAAGCCGCCCGTCTCTGCGGCCTCTCCGTCTCCGTCCGCCCCGCCCTCAAGCTTCCCGTCAACGATCGCATCCGCCTCCTCAATCGCCTCCTCGCGCAGCGTCGCTTCCGCCTCACCGAGGCCTGCGATTCCCTTTCCCTTGCCCTCCGTTCCGCCGTCTGGCTCCCCGACACCTACCCCGATGCCCGCCGCGACGACGGCTCCTCCGATATCGATTCCCTCGATGCCCTGGAATATGCCCTCGAACGCGATCTCCGCCGTTTTGAGTAGGGGACGCGGGGGAGACGCGCAGGGGACGCGCAGCAGGGTGGGCTTTTGGGAAAAAGCCCACCTGTCCCCCAAAACTTTTGTCCTTGGGGGGAATGGGCATGGGTCTGCGGCTTGGGGAGACTGTACCGCGAAGTGCGGTCGTGCGGCGAGGGCGTCTGCCCGACATGGGTCGAAGGCGGGGATGGTCTGCGGGAGGCGGTCGTCTTTCCGGCTGCCGCCTTCGCACAGCGTGCAGGGGCATGGTTCGCGGGAGGCGATCGTGCGGCGGGGAACGCGCAGGGCGCTGCACCCCCCAAAACTTTTGTCCTTGGGGGGGAATGGGCATGGGTTTGCGGCTTGGGGAGACTGTACCGCGAAGTGCGATCGTGCGGCGAGGGCGTCTGCCCGACATGGGTCGAAGGCGGGGATGGTCTGCGGGAAGCGGTCGTCTTTCCGGATGCCGCCCTTCGCACAGCGTGCAGGGGCATGGTTCGCGGGAGGCGGTCGTGCGGCGAGGAACGCGCAGGGTGGGCTTTTTGGAAAAATCCCCCCTGCACCCCCCAAAACTTTTGTCCTTGGGGGGGAATGGGCATGGGACTGCGGCTTGGGGAGACTGTACCGCGAAGTGCGATCGTGCGGCGGGGGCGTCTGCCCGACATGGGTCGAAGGCGGGGAGTGTCTGCGGGAGGAGGTCGTCTTTCCGGATGCCGCCCTTCGCACAGCGTGCAGGGGCATGGTTCGCGGGAGGCGATTGTCCGCCCGTTAGCCCCTTGTGGGCGCATGGGCGCGGCGGTCGACCGTGGCTGCAGTCGTCTTGCTTAGGATGGATGGAGGCCGGGGCTGCACGGGACGACGGGAACCGGTGCGTTGATCCGATCCCTGCTTCCGTCTGACCGCAGCTTCCCCCGGAGGGCCTCGCCCTCCTTCCCTGCAGGAGGCGTTCGCTTCGGGACACGCCTCCTGCCTTCTTATTTCTGATTTCAAAGGAGAACCACGATGAACCAACTCAACTATGCCAAAGTCTATTCCGACGCGCTGGCGCAGGCCTTCCCCTACGCCCTCAACTTCGGCGCGCTCTACGCGACTCCCAACAACGGCCGCTACCGTCTCAAAGGCGGCAAAACCGTTGAGATCCCCGTCATCACCACCACCGGCCGCGTCGATGCCTCCCGCGACAGCATCAGCGATCCCACCCGCAACTACGAAAACACCTGGGAATCGAAGGTCCTCTCCAATCAGCGCAGATGGAGCACCCTCATCCATCCCCAGGACATTGATCAGACCGACTACGCCGCCACCATCGGCAACATCACCTCCGTCTTCAACACCGAGCACAAATTCCCCGAAATGGACGCCTACACGATCAGCAAGATCTATTCCGACTGGACCTCCCTCGGCAAAACGCCCGTCCGCAAAGATCTGACCGCCGACGATGTCCTTTCCGTCTTTGACGATCTCATGGCGGAGATGAGCGAGAACCGCGTTCCCCTCCACGGCCGCATCCTCTATGTGACCCCCGCCGTCATGAAGCTTCTCAAATCCTCCTCCGCCCTCTCCCGCTCCCTCGATGTCCGCTCCGATTCCGCCGGCCTCAATCGCTCCGTCGCGACCCTTGACGGCGTGACGGTCACCGAGGTCCCCGCCTCCCTGATGAAGACCGCCTATGACTTTTCCGACGGCTGGGAGGCGGAGCCGACCGCCGAGCAGATCCATATGCTCCTCATCCATCCCGACTCCGTCATCACCCCCGTCTCCTACGAGTTCGCCTGCCTCGACGAGCCCTCCGCCACGACCGGCGGCAAATTCGTCTATTATGAGGAAAGCTTCGAGGATGTCTTTATCCTGAATCAGCGTGCCCCCGGCATCGCCTTCGTCCTGGAGCCCGAACCTCTGGGATAAGGCAGACGCGCAGGGGGGACGCGCTGCAGGGCGGGCTTTTTGGAAAAAGCCCCCCTGCCCCCCCCAAAACTTTTGTCCTTGGGGATATATACTTGGGTTTGCGGCTTGGGGGGCTGTACCGCGAAGTGCGGTCGTGCGGCAGAGGACGCGCAGGGGACGCGCTGCAGGGCGGTGCACCCCCCAAAACTTTTGTCCTTGGGGATATATACTTGGGTTTGCGGTTTGGGGGGCTGTACCGCGAAGTGCGGTCGTGCGGCGGGAGACGCCGCCCCGCGCTCACCCCTTCGCCGTCCGCACCGATCCACCGCATATCTCCGCTGCGGCGGGGGGGGTGCGATACCCGACATGGATCGAAGCCGGGGATCGTCTGCGGGGAGCGGTCGTCTTGCGGGGATGCGTCTTGCCGCCCTCGAACACTGAACTGAAATTGAGGTGATATTTTGAAGCTATCTGAAACCTTCCGTCGTCTGTCGGGGCTGAAGCGAGCCGAGCTGCCCGATGCCGAGGGAATCGACCGCGCGGGGATCATATCCGAGCGGGAATGGAGGGCGCTGGCGGACAGCCTGGCGCTCTACCGCGGGGAGGGTCATGCCTCGGGGGGGAGCTGCAGTCTGTCCCTTGCCGCCGGGATATCCTCGGAGCTTGCGGGGCTGACGCTGTCTGAATTCGGCTGCCGCTTTCCGCAGACCGCGGCGGGGCGTATGCTGCAGCGGAGTCTGACTCCCTTTTTCACCCGGCTGCGCAGCTACACCGAATACGCCTGTGCCTCCGGCGGGGTGATGTTCAAGCCCTTTTACGACGGGAAGCTGCTGTCGGCAGAATGCGTGCTGCCCTTCCGCTTTCTGCCGCTTGCCGCCGACGGCGCGGGACGGATCGTCTCCTGCGCCTTTTTTTATCCGCACCGGATCGCAGACCGTCTCTACACGCGGATCGAGCGGCATCTGACGCTGCCCGGCTGCTATGAGATCAGCAACCGGGTGCTGCTCTCGGAGGGAGGCGGCGCGGAGCGAGAGGTGCCGCTGACCTCGGTGCCCGCCTGGGCGGGACTTGCCGCGGATCTGCGGATCGAGGGGTTGAGCCGCCCGCTCTTCAGCTATTTTGCGATCCCGTCGGGGAACGCGGAGGCGCCCCGCTCCCCGCTCGGCGTACCGGTCTTCCGGCGGGCGGAGGGGCTGATCCGGGAGGCCGACCGGCAATTCGGTCGTCTTCTCTGGGAATTTGAAGGCGGGGAGCTTGCCGTCGACGCAAGCGAGGAGGCCTTCCGCACCGGACGAGACGGCAAGCCGGAGCTTCCGCCCGGAAAGGAGCGGCTCTATCGGAGCAACGCGCTCGACGCCTGCTGCTCGAGTGCGCCGCTTCTCAGCACCTTCTCCCCCGCGCTGCGGGACAAATCGCTGATCAACGGTCTGAATCGGATCGTCATGTTCATCGAAGACGCCTGCGGGCTGGCACGCGGGACCTTTTCCGATCCTTCCGAGATCGCGCGCACCGCGACGGAGGTCAAATCGATGCGTCACCGCACCTATTCGACGGTACGGGGGATACAGAGCGCCCTTGAGTCGGCGCTTCTGGAGCTGATCGGGGCGGCAGGGGAGCTTGCGCAGCTCTACGGGCTGACGGAGGAATCGCCTGTCGTCGGACTGCAGTTCGGGGACGGGGTGCTGGTCGACACCGAGAGCCGGCGCGCCGCCGATCTTGACGCGCTGCGGCTCGGCGCGATGACGGCGGAGGAATTCCGCGAAAAATGGCTGTCCGCCGGGCAGCCCGACAGAAAGGAGTAACGAAGGATGGAAGAAAAAGACACCCGCACGCCGTCTGCCGGGGGCGGGGCGCCGCCCTGCAGGGCTGCCTCCCCGGAGAAGCATTTGCTCTGCCGCGACTGCGAATTGCTCACCGAACAGGACGATATGCTTGCCGACAATGGCGAATTGCTCTCCGAGAATAGCATATTGCTTACTGATAGGGGCGGAGTGCTTTCCGGGGAGAGCGTTTTGCTTACTGATAAGGACAAAGCGCTTGCCGAAAACGGCGGTTTGCACGCCGAAAACAGCGATTTGCACGCTGATAAAGGCATTTTGCACTCCGACGAACGCAAATTGCACTCCCGAAAGGACAGATTGCACTCCGAAAAAGATGTTTTGCTCTCTGACTGCGACAAATCGCTCACCGAAAGCGACAAACCGCACACCAATGGCGACATTTCGATCACCGATGGCGGCAAGTCGCTCACCGAAAATGACAAATCACTCTCTGTCAAAGACAAACTGCACGCCAAATACGACAAATTGCTCTCCCCCGCCGCCAGAGCCCGCCTTTCCGACCCCGATCTGCTCCTCCGGGAATACGACCGTCTTGCCGACGACTACGATTCCCTTGCCGACGACTACGATTCCCTTGCCAACAAGCAGGAATCGCTCACCGAAGAATACGATCTGCTCACCCGCGAACGCAACGATCTCCTCAAGCAGCTTGATACCGAGCGCCGCCGCTACCATACCTTCCGCGAAGCGGTTCTCCTCAAAGCCGTGGCGGCAGCCTCCCTCTCCTCCCACGCCGCCGAGGAAGTCCTTCTTGCCCGTATGCGCGCCGCCGCCGACGCCGGCCTCGATCCCGATCAGCCTCTTCTCGAGCTTCGCGAATCCGATCCCGGCGCCTTCCGCGCCGCCCCCTCCCGCCCCATCTTCTCGGTTCTGACGCCCGACGGGGACGGCGCCTCCGACTTCCCGCTCCGTTTCCTTCGCCTTCGCGCCTGAGGTCCTGCCATGAGCTATATTGATTATGAATATTATGTCTCCGGCTTCGGCGGCACCCTCGTTCCGCCCGACGACTTCGACTCCCTCGCCTCCGCCGCCTCCTCCCTCATCGATCTCCTCGTCTCTTCTCCCATCCTCTCGGTCAACGATTCCCTCCGCCTCGCCGCCGCCTATCAGACCGAGCTTCTCTTCGAGCAGGGCGGGGTCGACGCGCTCTCCGGTCTCGCCTCCGTGACCTCCGGCATCGACGAGCGCCTCGGTGATTATGCCATCGGCACCCCCTATGTCGCCAACGAAAAACGCTGCTATTCCGTCGGCGGCATCCCTGTCTCCGGCATCACCCTTGCCCTCCTGAAAAAGGGCGGCTATATGTCCCGCTGCGTCTTCGCATAAGGGGACGCCGGGGAGACGCGCAGGGGACGCCGGGGGAACGCGCAGGGAGACGCGCAGGGCGCTGCACCCCCCCAAAACTTTTGCCTTTGGGGGGCAGGGGCATGGGATTGCGGGCAGGGGCATGGTTCGCGGGAGGCCGTCCCGCGCTCACCCGTTCGCCGCCCGATCGCCCCTTCGCCCGGCGGGCATATCCTCACCACATCTGTCGGGGAGGGACATCCGATCAGGGGCTTGTCCCCCTCCCCGACCTCACATCAGAAAGGAGCAACCACATGAGTTTCGCCTTATTCAAAGACAAAGCCACCATCTACAGCCGGCAGACCGCCGGGACGGAGGTCCGCCGCCTGCCCCGCGTGCGCCTGACCGTGACCGCCCGCGAGGACGGGAGCGCCGAGGCCGACATGACCGTCCCGATCTACGGGCAGGGGCTTCGCTATCTGCCCGCGCCGGAGGAGACGGCGGGGCGGGGGGACGCGGAGCGCTGCTTCACGATCCGCGCGGGCGACCTGTTCACCGCCGGGGAGGTCAGCCCCCTCTTCACGGTGACGGAGGTAACGGAGCGGCTGCACGGCAGCCGGCGGCTGCGGCATCTTGCCGTGAAGGGGCACTATCAGCCCGCTTCGGAGGAGGAGGGGATCGCATGAGAGAGCTGACCTTTCCCGACAGCACGATCCCGCTCTGCATTGCCGGCAAAAAATTCACCGTCCGCCCCGACCGCCGCTTCTCCGAGACGGTTCGACAGCTCTCGCGGGAATCGGAGCGTCTTGCCGAGCTTGCCGCCGACGGCTCCTCGATCGAGGCCGGGGCGTTTCTCTGCCGCGCCGTCGACTCCCTGCTCGGAGAAGGGGCGGTGGCGGTCATGTTCGGAGAGGAGGAGCCCGATCTCTTCGATCTCTGCGATGTCATCGGCTATCTCTGCGACCGTCTTTCTGAATACCGCGATGCCCGCCTGCGGCGGCTGATGGGAAGGAGGGAGGCGACATGATCCGGGGCAGCACACCCACCTTCACCTTCCTCCTTCCCGCCGACGCCTCCTCCTACAACGGCATCGACGTCAACTTCACGCAGAGCGGCAGCATGGTGCTGCTCGTTCCGAAGTCCCGCCTGACGGCGGCGGGGCGGTCGGTCTCCTTCCGGATGACGGAGGAGGAATCGCTGCTCTTCACCGACGCCGCCCCCGCCGAGATCCAGCTTCGCCTTGCGCTCCCGGACGGCGGGGTGCTGCTGTCGGAGATCCGCCGCCTCGCCGTCCGCCGCAATAATTTCGAGGCATGAGCCCCGGCTCATGTCCTGATCCGAAGGGAGTTGATCCATTGCATGAAATTCAGTCAGAATGATTTCCGCTTCTCCTTCGCGGAGGCCGTCGTCCTCCGGGAGGAGATGAACGCCGCCGTCGGCACGGTGACGACGCTGCCCCCCGACAGCCCCGCGCAGGTCACCCTTGAGCGGGAGGGGAACACGCTGCAGTTCTCCTTCGGCATCCCGCAGGGGGAGGCGGGGGAGGGCTCGGTGCTGGACGAGGAGATGAGCGACGACAGCGGCAATCCCGTCCGCAACCGCGTCATCAAGGCCTACGTCGACGACGCCGATTCCCTGCTGTCCTCCGAGATCGCGGAGCTGTCCGACCGCCTCGACACCCTCTGCTTCGTGCCGGAGCTGCCGATGAGCGGCGGGGACAGCGCGCCGACGCTCTTCTCCGGCATCTTCTATCTCTTCCCGGAAATGACGACCCTCGATCTCACCCTCTCCCCGCCGGAAGACCCGACGGTGGTGAACGAGTTCCGCTTCCGCTTCACCTCCGGCAGCACGCCGACGGTGCTGTCTCTGCCCGCCTCGGTCAAAGGGGAGCTTCAGGTCGAAGCCAACCGCGTCTACGAGGTCTCCATCCTTGACGACTATCTCGTCAGCCAGAGCTGGGAGGTCTTGACATGAGGCGGCGTTCGCTGATGGCAAAGAAGCCGGAGAAGGAATGGGATGTGGAGTGGGACGCCTCGATGGGCGATCCCTCGCTCTCCGGCATCACCTTTGCGACAACGGGAACCGGAAGCTATCTTCTGACCGGCTCCGGGATTCAGCTTGCCGTAGAAAACGGATTCGGCTATGTCAGACTCGATGTCCCGCAGCCCGATTCCTTCATTTCCGCCGTGGCGGAATACGACTTCACGCCGATCACCATCTCCGACACCGTAAACGGCTTACGTCTGATCCTCGCCTCGCGGGATCAGGGCGGTACGGGGCTTCAGCTCTTCGTGAATCAGGGCAAGCTGCGCTGGGAGAGCGGCGGGACGACGGAGAGCAGCTATATCTTTGAGCTGGCGCTGACGGAAGGACAGCGGGTGCTTGTCCGCTCTGAGCTTCACTACGGCGGCGCCTCCTTACTCTTCCTCAACGACTCGCTCCTGTTCTCCTCTCCCAATCTGTCGTCCTTCTACGCAAGCGAGACGCGCATCTTTCAGCAGAACACCGGATCGACGATGCTTCACGCGGTCAGAATCCGATATCACTAACGGAGGTATTTCATGAATTATGCAAAGCTGTCGGGAGGCACGCTGATCCCCGCGCCCCGCGACGTCATCTATAACGGCAAGCGGATCTTCAACCCGGACGGAACGCTTCTGACGCTCCTCGGCTATCTGCCGGTCACCGAAACGCCCCCTCCCGCCGCACAGGAGGGATATACGCTGACCTGCGGCTGGGAGGAGGGCGACGGCGAGATCCTCAAGGTATGGTCGTTCAGCCCCGCCTCCTCCGGCGAGGGACTGCTCGATGCCCGCGTTGCGGCGCTGGAGGAGGAGCTGGAGGCGGCGAAGATCCTTCTGGGGGTGATCAAATGACGCTGATCGAATTGGCAAGGAAGCTGCGTCCGATCATCGAGGAGGCAATGCAGAGCCTCGACGACGGCAAAGCGCTGGAGGCGGTGACGCTGTTCCCGCTGTGGGAGGGGAGCGCCTCCTATTCCGTCGGGACGCGGGTCTGCTTCGGCGGGAAGCTCTACCGCTGTCTTCAGGCGCACACGGCAAATCCGACATGGACGCCGTCTGCCGCGCCTTCCCTTTGGGCGGAGGTCCTGATCCCCGATTCCGGGGAGCCTGTGCCGTGGGTGCAGCCGGAAAGCACCAATCCCTATTCCGCAGGCGACCGTGTGACGCACAACGGAAAGACCTGGGTCAGCACGATCGACGGCAACGTCTGGGAGCCGGGGGTCTACGGCTGGACGGAAGAGCCGTAAGGAGGGAACGATGGAGCTGAAGGACATCCTGCTCGGGAGCGGAGGGGTCGCAGCCATCCTGCTGACGATCCTTCAGATCGCTCCGATCCGTCTGAACCCGTGGTCTGCCCTGATCCGCGGCATCGGCCGCGCCCTCAACGCCGAGGTGATCTCGGAGATCAAGGAGATCAAAGCATCGCAGAAGGCGGCGCAGGCACGTCTGGAGGCGCACATCAGAACCGACGACGAGCGGGAAGCCGACCGCCATCGGACGCGGATTCTCGCCTTCAACAACGAGCTGCTCCGGCAGATCCCGCACACGCGGGAGGATTTCATTGAGATCCTGACGGTGATAGACGAATACGAGCGCTACTGCAAGGAGCATCCCGACTACAAAAACAACCGCGCGTCTCACGCCGTCTGCAACATCGGGCGGGTCTACGACGAGCGGATGAGGAAGCACGACTTTTTGTAAGCGGGTCGTGCCGATCAACAGAACAAAACAGATTTAACAAGGAGGACAGGAACATGGAATTCGGAATAACGGGTGTGGCGGCGATCACGGTGATCTGCTGGCTGTCGGCGCAGGGGATCAAGGCGGCGGGGCTTGACGCGAAATGGCTCCCCGTCATCTGCGGGGTCTTGGGCGGCATTCTCGGTCTTGTGGGGCAGAGGATCATGCCGGACTTCCCGGCGCAGGATCTGCTCACGGCGATCGCGGTCGGGGTGGTTTCCGGGCTTGCGGCGACGGGGGCGCATCAGATCTTCAAGCAGCTCGGCAAGAGCGACAATGCCGACGACGGCGGGGAGGGGAGATAAATGACGATCCTCTCCTGCCTTCACACCGAGAGCAAATGCTGGCGGGTACATGAGGAGGCGCATCCCATCGGGATCGTGGTGCATTCGACGGGGGTGAATCAGCCCCGCCTTGCGCGCTACGTTCAGCCCTCCTCCGACGATCAGAACCGGGAGGAGCTGCTCTCGCTGCTCGGTGTGAACCGGAACGGCAACCATTGGAACCGGGAGGTCGACAAAGCGGTCCACTACATGATCGGGCTGCTGCAGGACGGCAGCGCCGCGATCGCGCAGACGCTGCCGGAGGACATCTGCGCGTGGGGGGTCGGGAGCGGCAAAAAGGGATCGTACAACTACGATCCCACCGCGCATATTCAGTTTGAGATCTGCGAGGACGATCTCTCCGACCGCAGCTACTTCCTCACCTGCTATGCCCTTGCCGTCTCCCTCTGCGCCGACATCTGCCGCCGTCACGGGTGGAAGGAAAGCGTGATCCTCTCGCACAGGGAGGCCTGCAGGAAGGGCTACGCCTCCAATCACGGGGACATCGACCATTGGCTGAAAAGATACGGTCTTACGATGAATGACTTCCGCGCCGACGTTCGTCGGCTTCTTGAGCCGGAGCAGACCTTTTCTGTCGGGGAGCTTGTCGACTTCATCGGGGACACGCACTACACCAATGCCAACGCCGGGATCGGCAAGCCCTGCCGACCGGGAAAGGCAGAGGTGAAGCAGATCTACCGCCTCGGGGAATCGAAGCATCCGTACCTTCTTCGGGCGGTCAGCGGAAGCGGCAGCAATGTTTACGGATGGGTCGACGCATGGGATCTCCGGAAATCCGATGAGCCTGTGAAGCCCCTTCCCCCCTCTGTCGGAGACGTGGTGGATTTCATCGGGGACACGCACTACACCAACGCCAACGCCGGCACCGGCAAGCCCTGCCGACCGGGAAAGGCAGAGGTGAAGCAGATCTACCGCCTCGGGGAATCGAAGCATCCGTACCTTC
>CALWTY010000048.1 GCA_944384585.1 uncultured Clostridia bacterium
GCGTGTTGACAGGACGCTCCGGACGGCGGAGCGCTCGTTTTTTTGCCTCTTCGCGGGTGATGTTGGCGCGTCTGACCTTGTAGCCTCCCTTGGGGGAGTTGTCGGGCTTATTGTGGTTCATGGATTTTCCGCCTTCTCCGTATTTTACAGAATATCAAAGAAATACGCGAGGGTACACAGCAGCAGGGTGGCGGCGCAGAAGACCGTTACGATCCGGACCTCGCTCCAGCCGCACTTCTCGAAATGATGATGGATCGGCGCCATTCTGAAGAAGCGCTTTCCGTGAGTCAGCTTGAAATACAGCACCTGAATGATGTCGGAAAGGGATTCGAGGATATACATGAAGCCCACTGCGATGAGAATCAGCGGGTTGTCGATCAGAAAGGCCATGCCGACGACAAGTCCCCCGAGAAAGAGCGAGCCGGTATCTCCCATAAAGACCCTTGCGGGATGAAAATTGTAGACCAGGAAGCCGAGGCAGCAGCCGACGGCAGCGCCGGCGAGAATGCCAAGGGTAACGCTTCCGATCGTGAAGGCGACTGCCGAAAAGAAGGCCGACACGATCGCGGTCTCCCCGGCAGCCAGCCCGTCGATCCCGTCGGTGAGATTGACGCTGTTGACCACGCCGGTGATCAGGATGATGACAAGGGGATAATAGAGGAGGCCAAGCTCAAGCTCCCGACCGAAAAAGGGCAGGCGGATCGAGGTGTCAAGTCGGTCGAGGAAGGCAAGGGCGAAGAGGTACAGCACACAGAGAAGCAGCTGCAGCAGATATTTCTGCCAGGAGAGAAGCCCTTCGTTTTTGCCCTTGGAGAACTTCGTTCTGTCGTCGATCACGCCGATCAGCCCGTTTCCGAGGGCGAAGAGGATCACGGCGACCGCCGGGAGAAGCTCCTCTGTGGTTTTACCGCCGGATGCGGCCGCCAGCATCACGCCGCACAGCACCGTGAAGACGATCATGAAGGACAGACCGCCCATTGTCGGCGTGCCCTCCTTGGATTTGTGCCAGCGAGGACCGATATCGAGAATTTTCTGCCCCATCTTGCGGCTCTTGAGGATCGGAATCAGAAAGCGCAGAGAGAGCGCCGTGAAAAAAAGCGCAAGGACTAAAGTGAGGATGTAAAGGGGGGTCATGCGGCTTGAGTTTCCTTTCTTGGTTCGGTTTTGAGGCCGTTTTCTTACTTTCCGAGGAGAATATCCGCCACGCGCTCCATATGGATGGAGCGGCTCGCTTTGATCAGGACACAGTCGCCGGGGCGGATGCGCTCCGCGACCGCGTCGGAGATCGCGGCAGGGTCGGAAATGTCGGGGAAGGAGAAAACGGAGTCCTGTCCGACGCCGCTTTCCCCGGCCTGCTCCGCTGCCAGGCAGGCGTCCTTGCCGAAGGCGAAGAAGAGATCACAGCCCAGCTCGGCGGCATAGCGTCCCACCGAACGGTGCAGCTCCTCCGATCTGGTTCCCAGCTCCAGCACGTTTCCGATGACGGCGACGGTGCGCCCGCCGTTCTCCTCCGCCAGCTTTTTGGCGACGAGAAGGGAGGCCTTGATCGATTCGGGGCTGGCGTTGTAGTAATCGAGGATAAAGGTCACGCCGTTATGACGGATGACCTTCTGACGCATCCCCACCGCCTCAAAGGCAGCAAGGCCGCGGCGGATGCCTTCGTCGGAGATGCCGGCGTAATAGCCGCAGGCGACGGCGAACATGGCGTCAAGGACGGTATGCTCGCCGAGGGTCGGAATAAGGCAGTCGCGGATGACCCGATCGGGGCAGAGGGCGGTAAAGACCATCCCCTCGGAGGTATAACAGATGTTGGAGGCGCGGAACTGGGCGCTGCTGTTTTTCAGCGCCACATAGCAAGCGCCCTCAATGCCTTGCAGGAGCGGCTCGTCTCCGTTCAGGATCAGACGGCCTCCCGGCTTCAGTCCTTCCGCGATTTCGAGCTTGGCGTCGCGGATTGCTTCCCGTGAGCCGAGGAATTCGATATGAGCCGTTCCGATATTGGTGATGACCGCCATGTCGGGGCGGGCGATGTCGGTCAGATAAGCGATCTCGCCCTTGCTGCTCATCCCCAGCTCCAGCACCGTCGCCTCGTAGCTTCCGTCAAGCTTCAGCACCGACAGCGGCAGTCCCAGCTCATTGTTGAAATTTCCTTCGGTTTTGTGGGTTTTGCGCTCGGAGGAGAGGACGGCGTGGATAAACTGCCGCGTCGTCGTCTTGCCGACGCTTCCCGTCACGGCAATTGTAAGAGCGTCAAGCTCCTCCTTGTGCTTTTTGGCAAGTCGGCCGAGCGCCGCCACGGTATTGTCGACGAGGAGGACGGAGCAGCCGCATTCCTCGGGCAGCGTAAGATCAATGTCCTCCCGCTCGGTCAGAACGGCAGCCGCGCCGGACTGTGCGGCCGCTCCGATATAGCGGTGGCCGTCGGTATTTTCTCCCTTGACGGCGACAAACAGATCGCCGCCTGCCGTCTGTCTTGAGTCGATGGAGACTCCCGTAATCGGTTTGCTCCCGCGGTACAGGAGCTTCCCGCCCATTGCGGCGGCGGCCTCCTCGACCGGAATTCCTTTGATAAGATCCAACATGGCTGATATTCTCCGTTGTGATGGGATAGGGGGATGCGCTGCGGTCAGTATAAGCCTCTTGCCTTCATATACTTTTCCGCTGCCTCCGCAGCAATGGTTTTTTCGGAAAAGGGATGAACGCCGTCCGGCATGATCTCATATTCCTCGTGACCCTTGCCGGTCAGCAGGATCACGTCGCCGCGCCGGGCTGTTCCGACGGCATATTCGATCGCCTCCCTGCGGTTTTCGATGACGGTGTAGGAGACGGCGCCTGAGATGCCGCAGAGGATCTGCGCGATGATATCGGAGGTTTTCTCGCTGCGGCTGTTGTCGGCGGTGACGATCAGGAAATCGGCAAGGCGGGAGGCGATTGCCCCCATGACGGGGCGCTTGGTTTTGTCGCGATCGCCGCCGCAGCCGAAGAGGAGAACCAGCCTCTGATCCGGGCGCATGAAGCCGCGGATGGTCGTGAGGATATTCTCCAGCGCATCGGGAGTATGGGCAAAGTCGATATAGACCGAATAATCGTTGGTCGGGAGCTTGACCCGCTCCAGCCTTCCTCTGACGCCCGCAAATCCGCCGACCGCGCCTCGGATGATATCGGTCGGAATTCCGTCAGACAGTGCAGCCGCTGCCGCCTCTGCCGTATTCATCACGGTAAAGAGGCCCGGGACGGGAGGGGAGAGCTTGAACACAAGATCGGTGGTCATCAGATCGAAGCTGACGCCGTACATTCCGTTCTGTTTGATGTTACGGGCAAAGAAATCGGCGCTTTTTTCCTTGACGGAGCAGAACAGCGGCGCTGCCGCCTCCCGCGCCATCCGGGGAGCGTAGGGATCGTCGGCGTTGAGAATGCAGCGCTCCGATTGACGGAAGAGCTTTGCCTTTGCGTCGGCATATCGCTCCATCGTCTGATGAAAGTCGAGATGATCGGGGGTCAGATTGGTGAAAATCCCGCATTGAAAGCGGATGGGATCGAGCTTGCCGAGCGCAAGCGCGTGGGAGGAGGCCTCCATGAAGACATACCGCACGCCCTCGGCGGCAAAGTCGGCAAGCGTCCGGTAGAGAACCGCGGGATCGGGGGTAGTCAGCTTCCCCGTCAGCGTTCCGATGCTCCGGCAGGGGATTCCCGCCAGGGTGTAGATGGCGTTGAGCAGCGAGATGACGGTGGTCTTGCCGTTGGTCCCGGTTACGGCAAAGAGACGGAGCTTCCTCTGAGGATCGCCGTAGAAGCGGGCGGTGACGAAGGCCTCCGCCGATCGGGTGTCCCGGTATACGGCGTAGGGAAGGGAACGGCACCTGAGCGCCTGCTCTGCCTCCGGATGAGAGGCATCGATGAGAAAGGCGGACGCGCCGTTTCTCTCCGCAGCCGTCAGATATTCGTGTCCGTCGCAATGCAGTCCGTCGATGCAGAGGAACAGCGAGTCGGGGCGGCACTGCCCGGAATCGGATCGCACCGCCCTGATTTCGGGATCAAAGGGAAGAAAGAGCTTTTCGGCGTCGGGTACAAGATCTGAAAATTTCATATCAAATATCTCCGTTGTATCAGAATTGATTCTTTCTACGTCTGAGATATTTGACGACATTGTTTCAGAACGTCACGCTGTTCCGTCGAGATAGCGGACGGTGATTCTGACGACGGTCCCCTTGGTGGAGAGGGTGCCGGCCTCGATCGACTGTGAGACGACATATGCCTCGGTGGAGGAGGAGGAGACGGTTGCACCGTCGATGATGACGTTGAAGCCGCTGTTGGTGAGCAGCCGGTTGGCGGCGGAGACGGTTCTGCCGACGACGTTCGGCACCTTGGTGTCGGAGACGGGGGTAGCGTCTCCGGTGTAGAGGATCACCTTGCCCTCGTTTTTGATGATTTCCTCGCCTTTGGCGGGAATCTGATATTTGATCACGTTGCCGGTCCCGACGATCTCATAGTCGATACCGCGGTTGGTGATCGCCTGTACCGCATCGGTGGTCGGCCAGCCGACATAGCCCTTGAGGGTGGTCTTGAGCTTGGCGAACTCCTCCTCGGTGTAGTTGGGCTCGATCCCGATGTAGGGCAGGATCTCGCTCATGAGATTGGCGACGTAGGGGGCGGCGACGATCGCGCCGTACTTGCTGCTGCTCATCGGGGTGTCGACGACGATGATGACCGAGATCTGGGGATCGTCGGCCGGCGCGTAGGCGACCGTCGAGCCGACGCGATAGGAGAAGTTTCCGTCGGGGTCGGCCTGGTCACGCACCTCGGAGGTGCCGGTCTTGGCAGCGATTTTGTAGCCGGCGACATAGGTGTTCTTCGCGCCGCCGTCTCCCGAGACGCCGCGCTCCAGAACGCCGCTGATCGTCTCGCAGACGGAGGAGCTGACCACCTGACGCTTGGCGTCGGTCTCATGCTGCATCAGGATATTGCCGTCGTCGTCGATGATCTGATCGACGATGTAGGGGGTGAGCAGGTAGCCGCCGTTTGCGACGGCGGAAATGGCGGTGAGCTGCATCAGCGGCGTGACCTTGAAGGTCTGACCGAAGGAGTAGACCGCAAGGGAAACGGGGCCGAAGTTCTCATAGGAGGAGTAAATCGATTTCGCTTCGCCGGGGAGGTCGATGCCGGTGTAGCCGGTATAGCCGAAGGCGTTGAGATATTCGTAGAATTTGGCCTGCCCGATGCGGAGACCGATGGTCATCAGGATCGGATTGCAGGACTGCTGAAGTCCGCGCTCGAAGGTGACGGTCCCGTGTCCGTAGATCCGGTGGCAGTGGATCGGCTGAGCATATCCGTCAACATAGAATTTGCCGGAGCAGTGGAAGGTTTCGTCCAGGGAGACCAGCCCCTCCTCCAGCGCCATGGCGGTCGTGATAATCTTGAAGGTCGAGCCGGGCTCGTAAAGTTCCGAGACTGCCTTGTTCTTCCAGAGTTGATAGAGAAGCTCCGTCTGATACGAGGCATATTCCGAGGAGCCGGGCTCAAGCTCGCTTGCCGCGAGCTTTTCAAGGGAATCCTCGTCAAGGGTGAAGGGAGCGTTTAGATCGAAGGTCGGATAGGTCGCCATGCCGAGGATCGCCCCGGTATTGACATCCATTACGATGCCGGTGACGCGATTGAGCGGATCGGAGTCGAGATAGGTCTGCTGAAGCTGCTTCTCAAGCGCTTTCTGGATCGTCACATCGATGGTCGTAACGAGGTTTGCGCCGTTGGAGGCGTCAATATAGGTGTCGTATTTGCTGGGCATCTGGCCGCCCTGCGCGTCCTTGGAGGTGATGTACTTACCCGATTGCCCGAGCAGGAAATTGTTGTATTGGTACTCCAGGCCGGTCAGTCCCCCGTCGGTTCCCATCACGCCGATGACATTGGCGGCGAGGGAGGAGAAGGGATAGTAGCGTGCCGTTGTCGCCTCCAGATGGATCTGCATCGTGAGCTTGTTGTCCAGGATGAATTTTCTGAC
Organism: uncultured Clostridia bacterium; assembly: GCA_944384585.1. Classification (GTDB taxonomy): domain Bacteria; phylum Bacillota; class Clostridia; order Oscillospirales; family CAG-272; genus Colimorpha_A. The sequence continues at coordinate 5,996 of CALWTY010000048.1, forward strand.
AAGATCGGCCTGCTCGTCGGAGGCCTTTTTCATGACGGTCTCGTCGGCGCGGTGAACCTTTTTGGTCATGGCGAGGATCTTGTCGTAATCGACGCCGAGAATGTCGGAAAGGCCGCGGGAGATCAGCTCCGCCTGTTCGGAATCGACGATGTCCCGCGGCGAGATAAAGACGCGGTAGACGGTGTAATTCGAGGCGAGCTTATTCATGTTTGCGTCATATATTTCACCGCGCACCGCGGACAGAGTAGTCATACGCTGGATGTTGCCCAGCACCTTGTTCTGGTAATACTCGTAGTCAATGATCTGAAGCTGAAAGAGCTTCAGGATCAGGATACACCATATGATCATACAGCCGAGAAGGATGACCATGCTTCTGCCGGGGATCCTTCTGTTGGTTTCTTCAGAATGAATGATATGTATCACCTCCGTACTTCATTCCATACAATATCATTATACTACCGAACCGTCCGATTTACAATACGGGAACGAAAAAAACGGGGGATCGGCCGAAAAATTTTTTTGCCGTATTACCCCCGTTTTTTTTATGAATTGTCAATCCGAGGACGGAAGCCCGGTGCTTTTGCCGAAGGACGTGATGACGTCTCCGGGATCCATCGTAATGTATTTCTTGATGATTTCATCGATCTTGACCATTCCGAGCTCCTCTTTTGCGATCTTTTCGATCAGGGTCAGATCATTTTTCTTGTCGAGCTTGGCGGTTAAGTCATCCTTTTCTCCGCTGAGCGTCGCGATCTCATTTTTCAGATCCGACACGGCGGAGGTATGCTCGTTGATCTGCACATAGTTGAAGATCATGTACATGAACAGTACGGAACAGATCAGGGCAAGGAAGACGATGGAAAAGGGAAAGGCTTCTTTTCTGGTATCGGTGATGGTGCGGACCGTCGGCTCGGCGCGGAGAGCGGCGACGGGAATCGCCTTCTCCCGTCCGGCTGTTACGGGAAGGGAGCCGATGGAGACCTGCGGATTCATCACCTTGGCGTCGGGTCGTGACATATCGGGGGCGCGCACCACGCTGCGCCGCTTCAGCTCGCCGGATTTGACCCTCGTATAGCCCGTGACGCGGCGGTCGCGGGCGGGATTGATCGTTTTTTTTCCTTTCAGGGGAGCGGAGGAGGACATACCGCCGGCTTGGCCGGCTTTCTGATTCGGTTCCGACGCGGAAATTGTTTTTTTCTTTGTAACATCGGTCGTCATGTCGAGGCTCCTTCTATATTTTTTCGGCGACGCGCAGCTTTGCGCTGTGAGAACGCTTGTTTTCGGCAAGTTCTGCGGGAGAGGGAAGCAGCGGCTTCCCCGTGATCACGCGAAGAATCGGCTTCCGTCCGCAGATGCAGACGGGAAAGGAAGGGGGGCAGGTACAGCCGCGTGAAAGCTCCGCCATCGTCTGCTTGACGATCCGGTCCTCCAGAGAATGGAAGGTCAGAATCGCCATTCTGCCGCCGGGGGCAAGGGATGCGGCGATGGTATTGACTGTCGGAGCGATGACGTCAAGCTCGTGATTGACCTCGATCCGGATCGCCTGAAAGGTACGCTTGGCGGGGTTGGAGCCCCGTTCGCGAAAGCGGGGAGGAATGGCCCGCGTGACAATGTCGGCAAGGGCAAGGGTGGTTTCAATCGGCTTGACGGCGCGGCTTCGCAGGATTTCCGCGGCGATTCGGCGGGAGAATTTCTCCTCGCCGTAGCGGAAGATCAGATCGGCAAGCTGCTCCTCGGAATAGGTATTGACCACCTCCCGTGCGCTGACGGGATCGTCGGAATTCATCCGCATATCGAGGGGAGCGTCGTGAAGATAGGAAAAACCGCGGCTTGCGGTATCAAGCTGATAGGAAGAAACGCCGAGATCGATCTGTACGCCGTCCGGCCTTCTGCCGTCTAAGATCGCAGCGAGATTGGAAAAGTTGTCGTTGACCAGCTCCACACGGTCGGAGAAGGGGGCAAGCCGCTCAGCGGCTGCCGCGATGGCTTCCGGGTCCCGGTCGACGGCAACCAGCCGTCCGCCGTCTGTCAGGCGTTCGGCAATTTTCAAGCTGTGTCCTCCGCCGCCTGCCGTGCAGTCGACATAAAGTCCGTCGGGTCGGATTCCGAGCCCGTCGATGCATTCCTCCACCATCACGGAATAATGATTGAAACGCTGCTCCATGTCAGAACCCCAGCTTGATCAGAACGTTTGTGAGATCGGCGGTGTTTTCGGAGGAATTTTCCTCCGCCCACAGCGCGTCATCCCAGATCTCGACATGGTCCCCCACGCCGATGACCTTTACGCTCTTGGTGAGGGAGGCGTATTCGCAGAGATTCGGCGCGATGAGAATGCGCCCCTGTCCGTCGACGGTTGTCTCAAAGGCAGCGGAATAGAGGAAGCGTTTGACCTGTCTCGTTTCGATATCGGGCAGGGAGTCGAGCTTGGCCGTGAAGGCGTCCCAACGTTCCGTCGGATAGAGGGCGACGCAGCGATCGACGCTTTTGGTCATGACGACCGACTCACCGAGCTGTTCGCGGAGCTTGGAGGGGAGAATAATGCGCTTTTTGGCGTCCAGGTTGTGACTGTATTCGCCGCAGAACATATCGCCCATCCTCCGTCATGTCGGTGTTTTGGGTGGGATTTGAGGAAGAACTCACCACTTTCATCCACTTCCCGCCACTTACATGACTATTATAGCGCATATCCCCGCGTTTTTCAATAGGAACAGATCGATATTTTTCCTTCGGAACAAAAATAAAAGGTCAATCAGAACAAAAATTCGCCATTTTGAAGCTCAAAGAGAACAAAACGGCGAACGCTGGCAGTTTTTGTATGAAATTGTCGGAAACAGGCTACGGAAGGGGGTGTTTTTTCAGAAAAACGAGCGCCTGTTCGGGGATAATGCCGTCCAGAGGGCAGCGATAGCGGATCATGTCACGGACATAGGAGGAGGAAATATGGAAGTATTCCGGCTTGGACGGGAGAAACACGGTGTCGGGTGCGTTGCCGAGCCCCCGGTTGATGGTGGCGAGCATCATTTCGTAGGAGGCGTCGGCGGCATCCCGGACGCCGCGGACGATGACAGAGATGCCCTGCGATGCCGTATAGTCGGCAAGAAGCCCCGTCGAAACGGCGACGATCACATGGTCAAGCCCTTGGCAGGATCGCTCGAGCATGATTTTTCTGTCGGAAAGAGGGAAGAGGGCGTGCTTTTCGGTGTTGTCGAAGATGACGGCGTGAACCTCGTCAAAGAGTGCGGCGGCGCGGCGGATGAGGTCGAGATGACCGACTGTGACGGGGTCGAAGCTTCCCGGAACCAGCGCTTTCGTTTTCATGGGCAATCCTTTCTGAGCACGGTGAAGCGGAGTCTGCCGTAGCTCGCTTGCTTGTAGAGGGAACAGCCGGGGCAGGAGAGCGGGTCGTCGAGATCGCTTTCGCAGATGACAAAGCCGCCGTCCGCGATCAGTCCGCCCTCTCCCAGCCGCCGCAGCGCGTCGGGCAGATAGCCGCTCCGATAGGGGGGATCCAGGAAGATCAGCCCGAAGCTGCGCTTGCCCGCGAGATTGCGGAGTACCGACTTGTAGTCGCTGCAGAGAACCGTTGTTTTTTCAAAGAGGCGGGTTTTTTTGGCGTTCCGCTTGATGATTTCGCAGGCGGCAGCGTCGGAGTCGACGATCAGTGCGTTCTCCGCACCGCGGCTCAGCGCCTCCAGGGCAAGCTGACCCGATCCGCCGAACAGATCGAGGACGCTTCTCCCCTCGATATCAAATTGCAGCATACTGAAGATGCCTTCCTTGGCGCGCTCCGAGGTGGGACGAGTGCTGTCTCCCTCCGGCGTTTCAAGACGCGCGCCCTTTGCGCTTCCCGTAATGATTCTCATGGCATTTACCTTGCTTTCCGAGACAGAAAGCTCCTTTCAAGAGGATGGCGGGCGGAACGGCCCGCGCAGCTCAGCGGCGTGCCGGCGGCTTTTCGCTGAAGTACTGACGGATATTTTCTGCGTCCTTTTCGGTGACGCCCTTGACGGCGGTCAACTCCGGAACGGTGGCGGCGGCGACGCCCGACAGTCCCCGGAAGGCGGACAGAAGCGCCTTGGCCTTGACCGCTCCGATTCCCTTGATTGCCTGAAGAGAGGAGGTTTTGAGCGTCTTGCGCTTTGCGCCCGTCATTCGGGAGACGGTGTAGCGGTGAACCTCCTCCTGGATCTTGTAGATCAGAAGGAAGACCGGCTGCTCCTTGGCAATGCTGATCTCGTGCGCGTCGTCGGTCAAGGCTCTTGTCTTGTGATATTCGTCCTTGACCATGCCGAAGACCGGCAGAGAGATGCCCTTTTCGGCAAGCAGCTCCCTGATTACCGAGACGTGCCCCTTTCCGCCGTCGAGCAGGATCAGATCGGGATATTCCTCCTCGGTATGCGCCAGACGGCGCTCAATGGTCTCCCGCATCGAGGCATAATCGTCCTGCCCCGCGGCGGCATGGATCTTGTAGGTGCGGTAGGCGGCTTTGTTGAATTTTCCGTTCAAAACCGAGATCTTACCCGCCGTGATGTTCTCGTTTCCGTAGTTTGAGATATCATACGCCTCAATCCGCTCCGGCAAAACCTCCAGGCGGAGGAGATGAGCGAGACGGATGAGGGTGTCGTTCTGCTTTTCCGCCTCGGCGTTGTATTGCGCGGCGTATTCCCTGGCATTGTCCCGCACCATCGCGCAGAGCGCCTTCAGATTGCCTTTTTCGGGGAAGCGGATGTTCACGCGGAAGCCCGCCTTGAGACGGAGCAGTTCCGAGAGCGCCGCCCGGCTTTCTTCCTCAAGCGGGAAGTCGAGCAGAATCTCCTTCGGGATATATTCTCTGACCTGATACAGCTCGTAGAGTAAGGAGGAGACGGCGTCGTCGTCGATGATACGGTCCGCCCCGAACAGGAAGCTCTCGCGGTCGGTGATCGCGCCTCCCCGCACATAGAAGACGGTGAGGCAGGAGCAGGTCTCGTCGGAATGGATGGCGATGATATCCTGCTCCACATGGGGCGCGGCGACGACCTTCTGCTTTTCCCAGAGTTTGGACAGACATTGGATTCTGTCGCGGCAGCGCGCCGCCGCCTCGAACATCAGATTGTCGGAGGCATACTCCATCTGCTCGGTGAGGGATCGCCTGACCTCCGCGAAGGAGCCGCCGAGGAAGGATGCGATGTCGCGGAACATCGCGTGGTAATCCTCCTGCGCTACCTTGCCGGTGCAGACCCCGCAGCAGAGTCCGATCTGATAATTGAGGCAGGGGCGGAGCTTTCCGATTTCCGCGGGGAACTTTCTCTTGCAGTCGGGGATGCCGAAGGCTTTCCTGACGGTGTTGACGATCATATAGGCGGTGCCCGTTCCGGAGTAAGGGCCGAAGTATTTCGCGCCGTCAGCGAGCCTCTTTCTGACGACGAGGATGCGGGGATATTCCTCGTTGACGGTGAGCTTGATATAGGGATAGCTCTTGCCGTCTTTGAGCTTGATGTTGAATTTCGGGGTGTGGAGCTTGATCAGACGGTTCTCAAGGGCAAGCGCCTCGATTTCGGTTGAGGTGAGCATGACCTCGAAATCCGCGACCTGGCTGACCATGCGGCCGGTTTTGACGGTATGGTGTCCGATGTCGGTAAAGTAGGAGAGGACGCGATTGTGCAGCGCCTTGGATTTCCCGACATAAATGATCTGGCCGGCGCTGTTTTTCATCAGATATACCCCCGGCCGCAGGGGCAGGCGAGAGGCCTTGTCCTTCAGCTGTTCAAGGGAGAGACGCTCCGACATATCATGCTCCTTCCGCCGCCCGTACCGCAGCGGGCGATTGATTGAAAAACGGACAGACATATCCTGTGGTGGAACGGTCTGTCCGCTTGGTTTTTATTCCGATATATACGGTTCAGTCCTCGAAACCGGTGGCGATCAGTTCGGCAAGTCCCTCAAGCGCTTCGGCTTCATCCGCGCCGTCCGCGATCAGCGTGACCGTCATGCCCTTGACGATTCCGAGGGAAAGGACGCCGAGAAGGGACTTGGCATTGACACGGCGGTCGCCCTTCTCAACCCATATGGAGGATTTGTAGGAGTTAGCCTTCTGAATAAAGAAAGTGGCGGGTCTCGCATGAAGACCGACATTGTTTTGTATCGTAACATCGCGTGAAATCATTCTGTTTTTAACTCCTGTTCGTAAAATATAATATACATTACACCTTATATTATAACAAACTTCTTTTATAAAATCAAGTGTTTTCGGAATATTTTTATTTTCGGCGGAAGAGCAGAGGTTTTATGTCATCGGGCGGCGTCAAACCTTTATTCCGCCGCCTCAACCGAAAGGATCAGCACAGACACCGAAACGCCTCCCGCCTTGAGAGGGAAGACCGATCCCGGGGCGATATAGGTTTTTCCGTTCAGGAGATATCCGCCGTCGGTGCGGACCAGCTCGCAGGTAAAGCTGCCGGTCAGATCGAAAAGTCCTTCCCGTTCATATTCGGTGTAGACGCCTTCGTTGTTCTCGTAGTAGCCGACGGCGGGAGAGGAGCTGACGGAGACGAGCTTACCGAATGGCTTTCCGTCGCTGAAGAATTGGGTGTTCTCGGCAAAAGCATCGGCCTGGCTGTCGGTGAGCGCCTCGGCGGTGAAGGAGACGGTCCCTTCCTTCGGCTCGGAGCTTGAGAAGAGCCTGCCGGCAAGATCATACCGAAGGGCCGCGCCCACCGCGCAGGCGAGGAGGATCAGGATGATGACGAAATCCAGAATGGAAAAGCGGGCGCGGGAGGCTCTGTTGGGTTTTTGATTCATGGTCAGCCCTCCTTTCCCGTCCGTTCGGCGGCGGGGCGGTTATCGTTTTGCACTGTCGTGACGGAAATGCATTTGCCGATACCGGTGAAATCGGGAACGCGGAAGGGGAAGGTCTGATCGAGAATCAGCTCTCTGCCGTTGACGGCAAAGCCGGTCTCCGTGATCTCCGCTTCAGCCTTGACGGTCACCGTCATGGTGATATTTCCCGGGAAATCGCTGCTGACCTGCTCTCCCAGCTCCTTGTTAAAGCCGATGTAGAAGCAGGGGGAATAGGCGACGTCGGTTACCTCCCCGATCGGCAGCAGATAGCTCCCGTCGGTCACGGTATCGCCGATTTCCACCAGATTCCGGAACTCCTCCCTCATCGGGGAAATTTCGAGCTGATAAACGATCTCCGCCTTTTCGTTCTGATCCGACACCACGATCCTTCGTTCCTTGAAGAAGAAAACCAGCAGCGCGGCAGCGGCCAGGATGACGACGATGAGGAGAACGTCGATGAAATTGAAGGTATACTTCTTTTTTTCGGGGAGGGGATGATTCATGGTTCACCAAGCCTTTCATGTATTGCGTCGGCGTGAGGAGGCGCGCTTCAGACTGCCGATGTCAAGCTCAAGGGAGAGTCCCTCCGGCTCCTGCGTGACCCGTTCCCGGACCCCGGTGCGGATCGCGGCGGAGGTCAGTCCCACCACCAGCCAGAACAGCAGAAAGATCCTGTTGTTGTACCAGACATAATCAACCAGCCCGTGTGCAAGCAGGGCGGCGATCCCGGAGAAGCCGGCGGCGGCAGAAAGCCGCAGACGCCGTTCATCCTTCCGCCCGGCGGCGTAGCAGGAAGCGAAATGCCGAAGGAAGACGAGGAAGAAGAGGGCAAAGACTATCAGCCCCGTGATTCCGAGGGAAACGGTGATTCGGGTGTAAAGATTGTAGGTGTGAGCAGCCTCCTCGGCAATATGAGGCGCGAAGAGCGGAAAGACCCGGCGGAAGACGGTGTCACCGACCCCGATCCCGCCGATCAGACATTCCGACAGCAGCTTATCGGTCCCGTCGGCAATCGCAGTCCGGAAGGCGAGGCCGCTGTCCGAGAGCGCCAGCGCCTGTCCGAGGCGCTCCGCCGCCGACGAGGGAAAGAAGACCGGGATGACGGGCAGAAGGAGCAGAAGAACAAGAAGAAGGGAGACGGCCTTTTTGCTGTAAAGAAGGAGGAAGAGCATCCCGCCGATCAACGCCGCGACCCAGCCCCCCCGCGAACGGGTGAGGAGAAGGCAAAGCAGCGAAAGAAGGGTGAGGATGGTCAGGCCGAAGCCGGTATCTCCCTTCCTTGCAGTGATCAGGAAGACCGACAAAAACGGTACGGCCAGGATCAGAAGGTCGGCAAAGCCGACGGGGTCGGCGATCGGGGACAGCATCCCCGACGGCAGCCGGGGAATGGCGCCCGATGGGAAACCGGGCAGCTTGAGAAGGACAAATTCAGCGGCGGCGAAAAGAACGGTAACCGAGAGGGAAAAGACCAGCGCACGGATGCAGCGCTCGAACCATTCCGAGGTGCGGATGAGGTTGACGGTGAGGAAATATCCGGTCATCAGGATCAGACAGACCGCCGCCTCCCGCATACTGTCATCGGGGGAGACCGAGATCAGCCCGCCGAGAAAAATCACGCCCATAAAGGCAAGAACCGCGACGTCAAGGGGATTCATCGAGAAAACGCGCTTACCGCGCGCCAGCTTCAGCAGCCAGCAGACCGTGACATAGGCGGAGAGCAGGGCGATATAGCCGGTCGAAAGGAACGGGAAGACCAGAAAGAGGCAGACCACGCCGCATTCCGGCACGACCAGGATCGCATAGCCGAGGATCAGCAGGCCGATGCCCGCAAGGATCGAGAAGGGGGAGACGAAGGCGGAGAGCGCGCCGACTGCAATTCCGATCAGAAAGGCGGCGTCGCTGCGCCCGCAGCTGCGCTGTGAACCGCGGAAGGCGGTTTTTTTCAGCCCGAGAACGGTAAAGAGCAGGAAGGAGAGAATGCGGCTGTCCCGCAGTGCGTCGGCAAGACGCCTGGAGGAGGAGGTCATCGCGCCTCCCGCCGCCGCGCAGACGATGCCGAGATAAAGCTCGCGGAAGGAGGCCCCCGGCAGATTCAGCGCGAAGCGCCGGATCAGATAGGAGACCGAGACATACAGCCCGAAGGCAAAGAAGAAGGCGCCGATATTTTTGATATGCAGATCGGGCGCCTGACGGAGCAGACCGTTGATCTTTCCGAGAAGAAAGCTGTGATCGACGGCCTTGGCCGTAAAGCGCTTGAAGGGGATCGAAACCCGCTGCTTCAGACGCAGGGCTTCCGAGATGCGCTTCCAGAGGCTGCCCCGCTCCCGGCGGTAATTGCCGCAGAGAAGATGACCGAAGAAGCTTTGGGAAAAGGCGGTGCTCAGAAATTCCGAGAAACGGATCAGCAGCGAGACGATCAGGCTGTTGCGGATGATATCGGAAACGGGGGCGGCTTTTTTGCCTCTCATGGCTTTCCTTTACTCCTTTCCTTGGGAATGCCCGGCCAAAGACGGGGTCAGAGCAGGTCGGGGCGCTTCTTTTTGGTTCGGATCAGCGCCTGCTCATAGCGCCATTTTTCGATCTCGGCGTGATTGCCGCCGGTCAGAACGGCAGGGACCTTTCGCCCGCCGAAGTCAAGCGGGCGGGTATACTGCGGATATTCCAGCATTCCGCAGGAGATGCTTTCGATTTCATGGCAGGCGCTGTCGGAGAGAACTCCGTCGATCAGCCTGGCCACACAGTCGGTGAGAATACAGGCGGGAAGCTCTCCGCCCGTCAGCACATAATCTCCGACGGAGATCTCCTCGTCGACGATCTCCTCGATGATCCGCTCGTCGATTCCCTCGTAATGGCCGCAGAGGATGACAAGGCGGTCAAGGGCGGCGAGCGATTCGGCTTTTTTCTGGGTGAGAACAGCCCCCTGAGGGGACATATAGACAGTATGGGGCTTCCTGTCTCCCGCATCGGCGGTGACCTCGCGGAAGCAGCGGCAGACGGGGGGCGCTGCCATCAGCATGCCCATCCCTCCGCCGTAGGGGGTGTCGTCGACCCGACGGTGCTTATCCTCCGAGTAATCCCGGATGTTGTAAACGCGCAGATCGAGCTTTCCCGAGGCGGCGGCTCTGCCGAGGATGCTCTCGGAGAGCACCGTCCGCACCATGTCGGGGAAGAGCGTCAGAATATCAATCCTCATCGAACATCCCCGGGATCGGCGCGATAAAGATTCCCTTTTCCGGCTCGATCGATTTGACGAATTCCCGTACTGCCGGGATCAGCACCGTTCCTCCTTCGACGGAGACCTCGTAGAGATCGCCCGCCGCCCCCTGCAGCACGTCATGCAGCGTTCCGTAGACCCGTCCGTCCCGGACGTCAATGAGGGGTAGCCCCTTGAGATCGTCGATGAGATATGCGCCTTCTTTGACGGGAATGTCCTCCCGATCGGCAAACAGAACAGTATCGCGCAGGCGCTCGGCCTGCTCGACGGAGGAAATTCCCTCCAGGGAGAGAAGCACGCGGTCCTTCTGCACCGAGGCTTTGACAACCTTGATCGCCCGATAGCCGGAGGGGGCGGTCGGGTCGGAAACAAAGACGGCCTTCATCCCGGCCAGCACCGAGGGGGAATCGCACCACGCCTCGGTTCTGACGGCGCCGTTAACGCCGTGTGGTCTTGTGATCTTTCCGATTTCTATGTATTTTCTCTTCATATCAGGGCTTTCTTCGTCCTGCCGCCGACAGAAGACGGCGGCTATCCAAAACACTTCATTCTTTATTTTACCACTTGTCTGCGCCGCAATTATGAACTTTATGTAAATATTGGGACGGACTGCAAAAAAGAGGGGATACGTTCCGCCACTATTATAGCACAGCGGAGTCGTCCTGTCAAATCAAGACGAAGCGGAGAGTACAGCGGCATCCGGGAGCGAACCGGAGCAGAGACGGAAGCTTCCGGCGGCAGTCGGAAAGCGCGTTGAAATATGCGGCGGAGGGAACGCGGGGATAAGGCGAGGGGCCGCGGCGGTAAAGGATGTCGGCATGGTGCGGGGATAAGTCGAGGGGCCGCGACGGTAAAGGATGCCGGCATGGTGCGGGATAAGTCGAGGGGGCGAGACGGTAAAGGATATCGGCATGGTGCGGGGAAGAAGCGGCGGATGGCGCGCATGGAAAACAGAAGGAGGAGCGCGGCAGGGCGCTCAAGGCTGCCGCGCTTGAAGGGGGCGCTGCTTCCATAAAAGCGAAAAAGGAGCGCGGCCTGGCGGCGGCGCTCCTTTGAACCCTTCGGATTATTTAACGAGGCTTGCGATTTCCTCGGCAAAGTTGTCCTCTCTCTTCTGAAGACCCTCGCCCTTCTCATAGCGGTAGAAGTCGACGAGCGTAATCGAAGCGCCAAGCTCCTTGGCGACCGACATGACATACTTCTCGACGCTCATGCTGTCGTCCTTGACATATGCCTGATCGGCAAGGCAGACCTGCTCATAGAACTTGCCGAGCTTTCCGACCGCCATCTTCTCGATGATGGCGTCGGGCTTGGAGGCGTTCTTCGGGTCGTTCTTGATCTGGGTGGCGATGATTTCCTTTTCCTCCGCAAGGCGGGAAGCGGGAACGGCGCTGCGGTTCACGAATTCGCAGTTCATTGCGGCGACCTGAAGCGCGACATTCTTGGACATCTCGGCAAACGCGGCGGTGGCGGCGGTGGCGTCGTCGGTATCGAACTTGACGATAACGCCGGTCGTGCCGTGGCCGTGGATATAGGTGTTGAGCTGTCCCTCTGCGACGAGGAAGCGGCGGATGGAGATGTTTTCCTTGATGGTGGCGATCTTCTCGACCAGCACATCGGCAACCGTCATGTCTCCTCCGTCATAGGGAAGCGCCTTCAGCGCCTCCACGTCGGCGGGACGGCAGGCGAGGATGGTTCTCAGAAGTCCCTTCACAAACTCCATAAAGGAGTCGTTCTTTGCGACAAAGTCGGTCTCGGCATTGACCTCGATCATCGCCGCGGCATTGCCGTCGCGGAGAATATCCACAACGCCCTCGGCGGCGATACGGTCAGCCTTCTTTGCGGCGGTTGCCAATCCCTTTTCGCGCAGGATCTTGATCGCCTCGTCAAAGTTTCCCTCGGCCTCGGTGAGGGCCTTTTTGCATTCCATCATGCCGCAGCCGGTCTTGGCGCGGAGCTCTGCAACTGCCTTTGCTGTAATTGCTGCCATTTCTGTACTTCCTTTCTGCTACTCTCTCTCTGATTCAATGGATCGTACCCGAGAAATCCGGAATCGGTACGACTCCGGATTTCCTGGGATCTGCTTATGCGTTTTCGGCGGCTGCCTCGACGGGAGCCTCGGCTGCGGGAGCCTGCTCCTCCTCGGCCGCTCCGAGCTGCTCGCCCTGCTTGCCCTCGACGACGGCGTCGGCAATGACGGAGGAGATCAGCTTGATGGCGCGGA
>CALWTY010000049.1 GCA_944384585.1 uncultured Clostridia bacterium
GCTTAATTTCTAAATATGCTACCCTCACGGGGCTTTTTGTACTGTCCGCACTATTTGGGGCAGTTCAGCTTGCCTTCACGGGGCTGTTTTTGAGGATGAGCGGGGGAAGGTTATTCCGCCGCCTCACCGTTTCCGTCCGGGTCGTCCTTCTGACGTCCGTTGCCGTATTTGCTTCGATATCCGTACTTGCCGTACCCGTATTTATAGCCGTAGCCGTATCCGTAGCGCCGTCCCGTTCCGACGATGCCGTTGATGATGCAGCCGGTGAGCGCGGCGCCCCGGTCGCTTAAGCTGTTGACCCCGTCCAGAATCTGCGACCGTCCGGCATAGTCCTCTTTGACCACATAGAGGATGCTGTCGGCAAAGCGGCAGAGCAGGGTCGAATCCGACACCACGCCGCAGGGCGGGGTATCGACGATGACATAATCAAACCGCGCCGCCAGCTCCCCGAAAAACCGCTCCAGCGCCTCCTTGTCGCTCTCCCACAGCCTTGCGCGCGAGGTGCTTCCCGAAATGTAGGAAAAGGGCATTCCCTTAACCTCCGCCAGGCAGTCGGATGGGCGTAGACCGTCGTTTTGCAGATAATCGGCAAGCCCCGGCGTCGGCTTTTTCGCGTCGAGCATCACGGCGACGTCCTGCTTGTGCAGATCGCAGTCGAGAAGCACGACTTTTTTTCCGTGTTCTCCGAGGGTGCGGGCGAGATTGATCGAGACGGTGGTCTTTCCTTCCCCCGGAAGGGTGCCGGTGATCATAATGATCTTCTGTCCCTCCGTGAGCTTCTTCAGCAGACGGATGCGGAATTCCCTCGTCGATTCCGCAAAGCCCGCACGCTTCATCGCGGGAAGCAGGGAGTTCCCCGACGAGCGGCGCTTTTTGACGGAGAGCTTCGGGAAGGTAGCCAGGATCGGAAGATTGACGACCGCCCGCAGCTCGTCGGGGGAGGTGACCGTCTTTCGGAAGAGGGCGTAGAGGAGGATCGGCAGAAAGCCGATCAGGGCGCCCTTCAGGACTCCTCCGGTCACGGCGCCCCTGCCGCTGAAGGTATTGACGGGCTCGGTGGGGACGGCGGGGGCTTCGCTGATGAGAATATTGGGATTCTCCGTCATATAGGCGGCGACCTGCGGATAGCAGTCGATCACCGCGCAAAGCACGTCGTAGGCATCGGAGGGGGAATTGCTCCGCACCGTGAGGAGAAGAAGATTGGAATCGGGGAAGGAGCGGGCGGAGACGGAGCCGTTGATATAGCTCTTGCCGAGGCGGACGAGCATCAGATCCCGCATCACGTCGGTGTTGAGCAGATTCGGGAAGGCGGCCGCAAGCTGCTGCGCCGCCGTGTTGTCATAGGTGCCGGGGTTGGACAGGATATTGTCGGGGTTGTAGCCGAAGCTCACCTTCAGAAGCGCCTTGGATTCGTAGTAGGGACGGAAATCCCGTTTTGCGCGAACCCAGGACAGGCAGCCGAGCAGAAGCGCCGGGATCAGCACGATCGGCCAGAGCTTCCTGAAGATTCTTGAGATCGCCCCGGTATAGCGGAACAGGTCAATCCGGGAGTCGTCTTTGGTATCAGTCATCTGGAGAACCTCACTTCCACTCAGTTTTTCGCGCGCGTGCCGTAGCCGTAGCCGCCGTATTTCTTCTTGTAGGTATAGCCCCCCGACAAATAGTCATCGATGTCCCGCATCCCGTTCAGCACGCAGCCGAGGAAGGCGGCGTTCGCTCCGCGCAGTACGTCGGCGGCGTCGTTGATGTCGCAGGCGGGCGTGTAATCCTGACGGACGACGAGCAGGGAGGCGTCGGCAAGCTCCGCCAGCGCTTCGGCGTCGGGGCAGATCCCCATCGGCGGGGAATCGAGGATGACATAATCCAGAGACCGTAGCTTTGTCAAAAGCTGCGTCATCGTCTCGCCGGAGATCAGCTCGGTCGAGCGGGGATCCGACTCGGTCGGAAGGAGCATATAGAGTCCCAGCCGCTCATGAAGGCGGATGCAGCGGCGCAGGTTCTCTTCGGAGAAGGGCTGCGTCAAAAATCGGTTGAGCGGCAGAGAGGCGTTGTAGCGGCGATCAAAGAAGAGATGCAGCGAGGGCTTTCTCAGATCCGCGTCGACGATGGCGGTTTTGCCGCCCCGCATGGCAAGCGCCGCGGCGATATTGCCTGCCAGCGTCGATTTTCCTTCGTTTTCCCCGACGCCGGCGATCAGGAAAATCTTTCTGCCGTTTTCCGCCGCCTCCCGCTCGATTTCGGCGCAGAGGGCATTGATTTGCTCGGTATAGGCGAAGCCGGTGGTGGGGGAGAAGACCTGAAGTCCTCTGACGGTTCTGTGGATCCGATCCTTGAGCGTCCGATTCTTCTTTTCGTGTCGGATCACGCCGAGAATCGGGGCGTCAAGAAGACGGTGCGCACCGTCTCTGGTCTGAATCGTTTCCCGCCTGACGGAGATCAGGCAGATGACAAGAGCGGTGAGGGCGGCTCCGCCGAAGGCGGCCGGCCTCGTGATCCCCGCGGTATCGATGCGGTTGACGGGGGAGGCGGAGACGGTGGGATTGCGGATGAGCTGTACCACCGAATTGGAGGACAGGAAGTCTCCGAGAGAGGGGAAGATCGCGTTGAGCGCCTTGAGGGAAAGGAAGGCGTCCTCCGGCGCGGAGGCCGTGGCGTTGAGGACGATGAAATTGCTTCCGCCTACCACCTCTGCGGTGATGACTCCCTCGAACCCCGACAGCCGCTCGGAATGCTCACGGATGCGGTTCAGGAGGATATCGTTGTCGAGCAGCTCCGAAAGGATCGAGCCGACCTCCTTGGCGGCGGTGATGCTGGTGCCGGGGTAGAGGGCAGAGCGCTTGGTGGTGACGACATAGGTCATCGACGCGCGGTATTCCGGGTGGTGGAAGTATCCGACCGCAAGTGAGGCGAGCATGGCGGCGGTCAGGGCGGCCGCTGCGATCATCCAAAGCCCGCGGAGCAGGGAGCGGATCAGGCAGACCGGAGAGATATCCGAAAAATCAAAGCCGCGGCGTTCCCTCATGCTGCCTCCCCTCCTTCCTCATTCAGAACCGTCAGAATCGCCGTGCCGGTCCGCCCGGCGGCGTCGGTATAAGTGTAGGTTACGATATAGCTGCCGGGCTTGTCGGGATTGACGCTGCTTTCGATGACGACATCCTTGGGATCGGCGGGATTCCCGAGGGAATCGGTGACCGTCCCGAGACAGGCAGCCGGGTCAAAGGCCTCGCCCGTCGTCATATAGACAAGATAGGACGTCAGCCCGACGGTCGGGCGATTCTCCCTGCTTCCGATGATGACGGGGAGGGTTGCCACGGCGGTGTCTCCGAGGCTGTTGGTCACCTGTACGGTGATATGGTAAATGCCCTCCTCGCCGCCTGAAAGCTCGCGGGCGGACACCTTGATCGAGCCGGTGATATCCCCGTCGATCACATCCTCGGCAAACAGCCTCCCGTTGAGGGTGACATCCTCGCCGGGCGCAAAGATCAGCGGCTCGCGCAGAGTGAAGCGGGGACGGCGGTAATCGGTGTAGCGTACCTGTCGGGTGAAGGTGCCGATGTTGCGGTCGCTGTCAAAGACGATATAGGAGACCTTGGCGGTGTCGGCGGAGGTGAGCTTGGAGATGCCCGATACCATGACCGAGGCCGTGAGATCTCCGTCCTGACGGTCGGAGGCGGTAATGCCCTCAAGGAGCTTTTCCTCCCCGTCCCCGACGCTGATCTCGATCAGCGGACGGTCGGCGGCGATCACCGGCGGGGTATTGTCTGCCAGACGGCGGGAGACCTCCGATACGGTATAGGCGGCTGCCGTCAGGACAAACAGGATAAGGATGACGATTTTCAGCTTTTTCATCTGGACCTCCCGGATGGAGTTTTGGTTTGTTTCGCTTTTTTCGGAATGCCGTAGCTGCGGAGCAGTCCGACGCGCCTGCGGCTGATCGACAGGCTTCCCGAGGCCGTCCTTCCCGTTTCTCTGCCGTAGCGCGCAAGGCGCCCGACCCAGGCGGCGGGGAGAAGGCCGGGATGCTTTTTCAGATAGGGATAGCGGCGGCTCATCACTGCGGCGGAGGGGAAAAGGGTGCGGAGCAGCGCAGAGCCGTTCCCCTCAACCGCCTCCCGCGTGAGCGTTCCGCTGTGATGCCGCGCCATATCGTGCGCCCCGAAGATTGCCCCCGACAGGATGTCCTCCAGCAGCGGCTGCGGGTCGGCGGCGCCGTCGAAATGCTCCGGTGGGATGCCCGCTTTCCCGGGATCGAGGGACAGGCGATCCCGAAGCAGCAACAGCAGCGTGGCGTACCAGACGTCAGCTCCCACCCGCTCCAGCTCCCGGCGGACGGAATGCCAATCGGCGTCTTTTCCGAAGCAGGCGGCATAGAGCGAGATATCGCAGAGCTGTCGGATGCCGACACCGCTGTGGATGAAATGCTTCAGCGCGTGCAGGAAGAGATAGAGCAGAGCAAGAGTCGGGCAGGGGGTGCTGAATCGGGTGCCGAGCGCCTGAAATCCGACTGCCGTCTCAAAGACAGATCCGAACGGGCGGTTGAATTCCGAAAAATAACGGGAATCAGTCGGGAAGGGGCGGGTGTGCAGCTCAAGCCGCAGCCCGTCGGCAGGGGACAGGCAGAGGCATTCCTCCCGCTCACCGCCGATCACAAAGCCCTCCTCCCGCAGCAGGGGGAGATATCGGTCAAGCTCCCCCGGCGGGATCAGCAGATCCTCGTCGCCGGAGGGACGCGCGTCGGGATTGCGCCACAGCACCCGACAAGCCATCCCCTTCAGCACGAGCGGATGAAGCCCCTCCCCGTCAAAACGGCGGCAGAGGGAGGCAAACCGGTCGCTGCGCCTTGCCTGGGCGGCGACGGCGATGCGGGCGTCGGAGAGCAGTTTTTCCCGGAAGGACGCAGGGAGCGCAAGAAAGGCGGGGCTGTCGCTGACGGTATCGCAGAGCGCCGCCTCGACGCGATGCCGCCGCGCCGAAAGAAATACCTCCTCCCAGACGGCGGGGTCTTGCGGAAGCGGGGGAAGCGCGCCTCCCGTCAGAGAGGCAAGGAGGGAAAGAAACAGACTGTCGTGATCCATGATAACCGCCTTTCGGAGCAAGTCTCAGATCAGGCTGCAAGCCCGCGCAGGAAGGTGAGGAGGCTGATCGCGGAATAGCTCTCTGCAAATTCGGTCAGATCGTAGAGCGCGAACGCGATGAAGCAGAGGACGCAGACCGTCTTGATGACGCGGGCGGAGCGGCGGTTGAATACCGTATCGATCACCCACGGCATGACGCAGATCGTGCCGAGCTCAAAGTACGCGGCAATCCGCCCGAAAAGATTCGCACCGCTGATCAGACCGGGGAGCATAAAGGCAAGGCTGCATATACTCATATGGAGCAGAAGCTCCTGCGTGCGCCCCATCTCCCGCTCCAGCCGTCGGCGGAAGAGCAGCGCCGTCACCGGGACGACGGCATAGACGGCGACGCGCAGGAGGTTCATGCGATTGCCGTCAAAGACCTCCGATTCGTTGATGTTCTTTCCGATTTCATCGGCGTAGCGGAGCAGGGAGGTGATGGCCTGCTCGAAATTCAGCAGAACGAAGATCGAGAGGGCGATCAGCATAAAGGAAAAGCCGTGCCAGGGGCGGGAGAGCTGAAGAAGGGGAAGCAGGAGGAAGATCAGGGCATAGGTATGAATGAGCGCCGCGACGGCGACAAAGAGCAGAAAGCGCCCCCATTTTCGGTCCCGCGCGGCGAGGATCGCCGGGCAGAGTATCGCCATGGCCAGCGACTGCTTGACGGCCGCCATGCTGAAGACATAGGTCCCGAGGCAGAAGAAGAGGAAGATGGCGAGGGGAAATTCCCGAAGCGCCGTGATCCTGAAGATAAAAACGGTAAACAGCGTGCAGCTGACCGCCGCGCAGAACATCAGAAAGACGTGGTAATCGGGGGTAAGGGTGCGGATCAGGGAGGTCAGCAGGGTAAAGAGCGGGTTATACAGCGGATTGAGATTCGAGAGATCGTCAAAGTACACCGACAGCGTGGGCGCATTCTCGAAAATGGCGATATAGTTGACGGTATCATTATAGGAGGTGCGCAGACCGGAGAAAAGCGTGAGCAGGATGACAATGAGCGCGACGGGCAGACCGGCGCGCGTTCCCCTGCTGATTTCGTCGGAATCGATGCGGGGATGGAAGCGGCGCTCGGCGGCGGCGAGCAGGGAGGCTGCCGCGGCGACGATGCTCAGGCTGGCAAGACTGTTCACGATCGGCGTCCTTTCTTTCGGAGCGGTGGGATAAAAGAAATTATACCATAGGGAAGGGAAAAAGTAAACAACGGGGAGGAAGGTTTTACGATTTTGTAAAAATAGAACCGAATTTCCGGGGAAAGGAGGACGCGCTTTATTGACGCTGTCGGAAGGAGGGCGCGAAACAGAAAAAAACGGCAGGGAAAACGGGGTGGAAAATTCAGTAAATCATGGGTGAGATTGAAAAATCATGATTTTCTCCCTGTGGGACAAAAATAATTTTAATAAATCTCGAAAAGGTATTGATTATGTTCAATCTATATATTATAATGGTATTAAGGATGTCAGATTTGTCTGCCGAAGACATGGGTTTTACACGGGATTTTCGTCGAATTTGGAAAGACAATACAAACATGGAGAACCGTGAGCGCTGCGGAATCGGGCAGACAGGACGCATAAATTCAAAATTATACGAATAAAATTAAAAATAAGTATTGATTTTGCTCAACATATTTTATAATATTGTCAAGGCGCATGCAGGGCTTTTTTCAGTCATGCCTGCGTCAAACCGGCATTTACATCTTTTTTTCTCTGAAAGGAAGGATTAAACTGATGAAGAAGAAACTGCCCGAGCGGCTGACTTCCCTCCTGTTGTCGGCATTGATGCTCCTGTCGGTCTTCTCGACCCTCGGCGCGAGCGGCGCGCTGACCTTTTCGGCGGACGCTGCCGGGACAACTGCGGAAAGTGACGGGAAGGATATGTTTCTGCGTATCTTTCACCTTGATGCGGGACGGAAATATTTTACCGTCAGCGAAATAGAAGGGATCATCGACCAGCTGGCAGCGAACCATTATACTCACCTTCAGCTTGCCTTTGCCAATGACGGCTTCCGCTTTCTTCTGGACGACATGAGCGTCGGCGCATATTCCTCCGATGCCGTCAGAAATGCCGTCACGGCCGGCAACGCCTCCTATTCCTCCGAGATGGAGACGGCAGCCGATTCTCTGACGGAGGCCGATATGAACCGCATCCTCGCCTACGCGAAGGAGAAGGGCATCGGCGTGATTCCGCTCCTCAACTCTCCCGGGCATATGACCGCCCTGATCCGGGCGATGAAGACGCTCGGGATTCCGACGGGGAGCCTGACGGATGGGACGGGGCATTATTTTGATCCCTCTTCTTCCGAAGCGGCGGAGTTCGTCACCGAGCTGGTCGGGAAATACGTCGGATATTTTGCCGCAAACGGCGGAGAATATTTCAATATCGGCGCGGATGAATGCGGCTTTGACTCGATGAGCGACGCTGCCTATACGGCGTTCTGCGGCTATGTCAACGGCCTGAACGCTGTTGTCAAGCAGGCGGGCATGAAGACGATGGCCTTCAATGACGGCGTGCTTCGCCCGGGTCTTACCACCTCCCGGCCGCTTGATACCGATCTTCTGATCTGCTATTGGAGCGACGGGGAGAAGACAGCCTCCACGACGGAGCTGGATCGGGCGGGCTATCGCCTCATCAATACCAACAACGCATGGTATTACGTTCTGGGAGACTATCTGCATCAGATCTGGGAGAATGGTCAATGGGGCTACGCCGACGCCAAGGCGGCGCTTCAGACGATTCCCGTCACCGAACTGAAGGATCGCTCCTCCGTCATGCCGGTCGGCAGTATGCTCTGCTGCTGGTGCGACGGCCCGAAATGCTCCTTTCAGGAGTCCCGCGACGATGTCTACGATCTGATCGCGACGATGGCGGCGGAAAACCCCGATTACTTCAAATCCCCCGTCACCGTCCCCGATACCGGCCTCACGACTGTCACCGACTCGGCTTCCGGGCTTTCGGTCAGCATCAGAACGCCGTCGGGAAGCGCGCCCCGCTCCTATGCGATGAATGTCAGTTTCAGAACCTCGGTCACCGGCAATATCGCCGTTCTGACGATGCAGGTAGAGGTCACGGAGGACGGCAAGCCCTATGAAGGGGAGGCGGTTCTCTCCGTCCCCTACTACCTCTGGAACGAGCAATTTGCATCGCAGGGGCTTTCGATCGATACGATCCTCTCGATGGAGGGAACGGTCGACGGGACGCCCATGACGGTCAGTCAAAACGAAAAGACCGGCATGATCGAATGCTCCGTCCCCCATTTCTCCGTGGTGGAGCTTCGCGGGAAATCATCGAGAAACGCAGCCGTCGCGACGAGCAATGAGACGATCACCCTTAAGATCGGGGAAAGCTCCCGGGTCATCCGCATCGACGGCAAGAACTACGCCGAGGGCGGCGCCGACTATGCGGGACCGTATACCCTGATCCCCGCAGGCGTGGCAAACGTTCAGATCACCGGCGCTGACGCCGTTCCGGAGCAGACCGTGGTGAGCTACACGCCGGCGGCTGACGTAACGTGCGATCAGCTGATCGGGTCTGACAGTGCCTCGTGGCGCAGGACGGACTATTGGTACACGCCGGACAACGGCGCGAACTATTATCCGCTCTATGCCAGGAGAGATACGCGGTATGTGTTTTTCATCCCTACTGAGTATACCTACGATTGGGGCTATTCCGTCAGCGACGATCCTTCCGCCGTGACTGCCGTCGGGGAATCACAATCGGTATCTGCTTTTGGGCAGTCGCCCGCACCGGACGTTGCCGTCTTCAGCCGTGAGGAAACCGCCACGACGGGAAGCCCTGCCTACACCGAAATCGTCTTCACGGGGACGGCGGGCGGCAAGGCAAGCGTGACGATCGGAGACGTGGCCTATACCGTTCAGGTCAGCAGAGCCCCGATCCGTGTGATGTGCGTCTGCGTCAATGAGAACGGAGAAACGATCGGCACGGCTACGGTGGAGGCGTTTGACAATCTTAACGGCGGCTACACCTATTCGATGACCGCGCCGACGATCGACGGCTATCAGTTTGTGTCGGGCAATCTGTCCGGCACGGTGACGGACGGCAATGATACCATCCGGCTGACCTATCGGAAAAAGAGCTTCGAGATCGCCGACTCCATCACGCTTCCCATCTCCATCATCGACTACCGCTCCGACGGTCTGCTCTTTGACTACAGTTATAATATGCATGACTCCTATGCGTATTCGCTGATTCATTCCTACAGAGACCCTGCGCATGGAACGCATAATCCCGGGTTTCCCGGAAGTATTCCATACGGATACAGTATGCCGGGCGATACTCTCGGAACGCGCATTGCCAACACGACGCTGGAGGTAGCCGGGCGCTTTGGGGAGGTCGGATCCAATTGGAGTCTCTCAAACTATCTCAACGGCGGCTGGGTCAGAACCGGCATGGTCGAGCCGACGCTCGGCGCAAACGGGCTTCCTGTCTATACAGACGCTGCGGTGCAGGCGGTCGCCTACCTGCTGTCAAAGGGTATCTATAACGAAGCCGTCACCCAAACAGAGGGGAAGAACGACGATTTCGTCAACGATTTCCTCCGCGCAGGCGCTCCGAGATCGGTGGTGGGCAGTCCGACAACCGGGATGTCCGCTTCCTTCTCGATCGCCAGAACCTATGCCAATATCGGAAACGCCTACGACCTTGCGTGGTATCTCCTGCAGAATCTCTATCGACCGGATATCGCGACCACGACGGACGGCGGTCACACCGTTCCGCGCTACGGAATGGCGACCGACACCTACCAAGGCATTGTGCTGAGACGGAGCGCCGACGGGAATTACGTCTACGATTCCGCCTACCCCACCACCTACGACAAGGAAAACGGGTATATCTACAACACGCAGCCTGCGGGTGAGATCCTCACGGTTAAAAACGATAATCGCTTCTTCCCGATCGACGGCGAGGGCTATGATGCGCTTTACGGCAATACGACGGATATCCACGGCGAAAAGCAGAACGGAAACTTCGCGCTTGTCGGCTCTGCGGAGTTTGTCTACAAGCAGAACGACTACTTCTACTTCTCCGGCGACGACGACGTTTACCTCTATATCAACGGACAGCTCGTTCTCGATCTCGGCGGCGCGCACGGCGTCTGCTACAAGGAGATCAATCTGCGCGACTACGCGGCGCAGCTCGGGCTGCAGGAGGGAGACATCGCGACCTTCTCCTTCTTCTACATGGAGAGAGTGTCCGATAACTCCAACTTCTCCATGAGAACCAACATCGACCTCTCCGTCCCCTCCATCGAGGTGGAGAAAAAGGCCTTCAACGTTGGCGGCATTGAAGTGCCAAACGGCGCTGCACAGAGCACGACCGAGTCGCTGATCTACGAATTCATCGTCCGCAACAACGGCAACACCGACATGACGAACATCGTTTTGGAGGATACCGACGGCGTGTTCGGCAACCATGTGGTGCTGGGCGGCGATGCGGTCTTCACCGACGGCAGCGATCAGCGTGTGACGCTGGGGGAGCAGTTCCCCTATAATGTCTGGGTCGAGGACGCTTCGGGACGGGTCATTACCAGTCTGTCGAAGCAGACACGGGAGCAGGTGACGGCGTTTCTCAATACGCTGGTGCTTCAGCCGGGGCAGCGTCTTCGCGTCCGCGGCATCACGATCCGGTTCAATATCCCGCTGAATACCGTGCTGTTCTATCAGAATTCATTGAAGGTCACCGCCAGATCCGGCGATAAGCATCTGTCGGACAGCGCGCTGCACGAGATGTATTCCTACTATATCGGTGACAGTGTGCGGGTCTATACCATGGACTACAGTCTGCCGGTCAAAATGACCCACCTCTTCACCGAGCAGGCGGCGACGCAGGAATATATCACCGATGTGTCCATCAAAAATACCGCCCAGCTCCGTTACGGCACCGCCGTGATGGGAGAGGGCTCCGGCAAGGACGCTACCGTCATCTACACGCCGCATTCCCGCTTCTATCAGGCGGAGGACATTCAGCTTGCGGTCACGCTGAATATTAAGGGCGTCGTCATCGTTGCGACCAAGAATATCTACCTGATCCCCGCCTCCAACGTCTACTATGAGGACAGCTTCGGGGGCTCGGAGGCCTTTACCTGGGTTGGCAACTGGCAGACGGTCGGCACGCCGCCGGCGGATGCCGCCAATCGATATCAGGAGGCGGATTTCGCAGGAAGCGGCGGCAACTACGGCCATACCTATCCCTATTACGATATGACGACTCACTCCTTCGGAACGGCGCACAAGGTGACCGTCTCTGCCGGAGAAACGGCGTCTGTGAAGTTCAACTTCATCGGAACCGGCATCGATCTGATCGGCTCGACCACCAATCAGAGCGGCACCGCCGTCATCAGCATCGAGAGCGTCGACGGCACCTATCGGAAGAATTATCTGATCGATACCTACTACGGCTATTCCTATGAGAACGGGGAATGGACGCCGCAGCCCGGAACGCCCGCGGTGCTGTATCAGGTGCCGTTCCTCAAGCTGGAGGGGCTTGACTACGGCGAGTACACCGTGACCGTGACGGTCGCCTATTCCGACATTTTCTCACACGGGCAGAACGGCGGCGGCAGCTATGACTTCTGGTTCGACGCGATCCGAATCTACGATCCCGCCGGCGCGATCGCCAATCAGGCGGGGACGTCGCAGCCCTGGTACGATATTTACTATAACAGAGACAAGGAGGGCGATCCGACCTACGAGACGCTGCGCGATACGATAATCACCCAGAATGACTTCACGGCGGGCTCGGGCGCCTCCGGCACGATCTTCATCGACGGACAGA
The DNA here is from genome assembly GCA_944384585.1 of uncultured Clostridia bacterium. Lineage (GTDB taxonomy): Bacteria > Bacillota > Clostridia > Oscillospirales > CAG-272 > Colimorpha_A. The sequence goes on from CALWTY010000049.1 coordinate 11,901, forward strand.
ACGGCGAGGTCGGGATTTCCGATTATCAGAGCTTCGGTCCGAAAAACGAGCTGTATCTGAAGCCCGGTCAGTCCATCGCCTTCAAGCTCAACAACGACGCGCATATCCGGGATATCCAGATCGGTCTGAGATCCGCTGACGGGAAGCCGGTCAGCTTGACCATCTCGACTGCGGACGGCAGCGTAGCAGCCATCACCGGTACACTTCGTTCCGCCAGCGACCGCTTCTTCGGCATCTATGACTTCAGAGGCAAGACGGTCATCATTACCAACAACAGTACCGCCGACCCCGGGTCGGGAGGCGGACTCCTTTCGGTCACCAATCTCAAGCGCGCCCACGGAACGGATTCGCAGGTTTCCCCCACCGCCATCGCAGCGATGACAACGAACGAGGCGGAATCGGCCGTCCGCGCGGTGCGGAGGCTGCTCACCTCCCCCGACTCTCCCTCCGAAGAGGACGGCAAGCCGGCGGACAGCACCATGCCCTCCGGGGAGACAAAACCCTCCGGGGAAACAAAGCCTTCCGAGGAAACAAAGCCTTCCGAGGAGACAAAGCCCTCCGAGGAGACAAAGCCTTCCGGGGAGACAAAGCCCTCTGAGGAAACAAAGCCTTCCGGGGAGACAAAGCCCTCCGAGGAGACAAAGCCCTCTGAGGACGGCAGACCCGAAAGCAAACCGAATTCCGACGAGGGGAAAAATCCCGACGAGGGAGATGCGGCTGAGAGCGAAGCGGAGTTGAGCGACCGATTGAATCGCCTCGCCGTGAAGCTGATGAAGAGCATCACGCGCGCTCTCTTCGGCTGAGAAAGGATACCGTGAATGAAGAAAACCTACAGCAAGCCGGATATCGTTTTTGAGGATTTTTCCCTGACGACCAGCATAGCGGCCGGCTGTGCGATCCAGACCGGAACACCGTCTGCCAATATGTGCTCGATGGATTTCGGTGGAATGAATCTTTTCCTGTCGGGAATCGCAGCCTGTACCGACCCGATTGAAGACGGGATATATCATTGCTACCATGTTCCCATCGAGGAAAACCAACTTTTCAATTCGTAAGGAAACGGCATGATCAGACACTATCGGATCGCGGGAACGGCGATCTCCGTCCGCACGGGGGACGGCGTTCCCTATCGGGAGGGCGGGGAGCTTTCCCGCTTTGCGGCGGAGTCCTGCGGGGAGGCAGTGATCTGCGACGTTTCGACGGCGAAGACCCTTCCGTCCCCTTCGGGGGAGCAGCTTGCCGCCTTCCCGACGATGGCGGAATACCGGGAGGGGGATCGGATCATCCGATACCTCGGGCCGCTTCCCTCCGTCGACGTCCGCACCGAGTATCGGGCAGGCCATATTTCGATCCTGCTCCGCCGAAGCATTTATCCCGTGGTGACGGAAGCGGCGATTTTAAACGCCATCGGCGCGGAGCGGCTGCTCGGTGCAAGCGGGAAGGTGATCCTGCACGCCTCCTATGTCGGATGGCGAGGGGGAGCGATCCTCTTTACCGCCCCCTCCGGCGCCGGGAAGTCGACGCAGGCGGCGCTTTGGGAGGAGCATCGGGGAGCGGTGGTCGTGAACGGAGACCGCGCCGTCCTCGGCCTGCGACAGGGCAGGGGATATGCCTACGGGCTGCCCTATTCGGGAAGCTCCCGCATCTGCCGGAATCTGACCCTCCCGCTGACTGCCGTCGTCTGTCTTGAGAAGGCAGAAGAAAACAGACTGTCGCGCCTCGGAGCTTCCGAGGCGTTCCGCCGCATCTGGGAGGGCTGCTGCCTCAACCCGTGGGATCGCGTCGCCATGCGGGACGCGGGGCGGACCGTCGGGGGGCTTGTCTCAGAGACTCCGGTCTTCCGCCTCTCCTGTCGCCCCGACAAAGAGGCCGTTCTGCTGCTTTCCGAGGCGATTGAGCGGCTGAATCAAGAAAATGCCTCCGGGAGCGGAGGCGAAAGGAAGCATCTGTGACGATCAACAGAGAAGAACCGATTTTCTCTACCTATCTTCATGAAAAGGGCGCGCGGTTCGGCATCCCGATTTCCGGGAATTTCGAACTGACGGCGGGCTGTAATTTCCGCTGCCCGATGTGCTATGTCAGAGAGGACAGCGCCTCCTGCCGCGAGAAGGAGCTGACGACGGCGCAGTGGCTGGGGCTGGCGGAGGAAGCCGTCCGACAGGGGATGGTCTTCGCGCTTCTGACCGGCGGCGAGCCGCTGATCCGCAGGGATTTCTTTGAGATCCTCCGCGGCATGAAGCGGCTGGGCCTGCTGGTCACGATCAATACCAACGGCTCGCTGATCGACCGCGAGGCGGCGATGCGGTTTGCGGAAGACCCGCCGCTGCGGGTCAACATCTCGCTCTACGGCACGGAGGACAGCACCTATCTGCGGATGTGCGGGCAGCCCTGCCGGGAGAAGGTCCTGGATGGGATTCGCCTGCTGAAGCAGGCCGGCATCGACGTGCGGCTGAATGTTTCGCTCACGGAGGAGAATGCCGACGATTTCGACGGCATCCTTCGGACGGCACGGGAGCTTGGGGTGCATATCAAGGCGTCGGCGTATATGTATCCGCCGGTGCGCGTCGGGAAGGACGCGGCCTCCTCCTGCCGCCTCGATCCCGACCGGGCGGCTGCGCTGACCGTCGCTTATGACCGATTCCGTCTGTCGGAGGAGAGCTTCCGCCTCCGCGCAGGCAGGATGAAGGAGATCGCGCGGCGCACCGACGGGGCTGCGGCAGGACTCTCCAAACGCGAAAAGAAGTGCCGCGCCGGGAGAACCGGCTTCTGGATCACCTGGGACGGCAGAATGCTGCCCTGCGGACTGATGACTGCGCCGGTGGCCTATCCTCTGAAGGTCGGCTTTACCGCCGCATGGGAGCAGATCAAGCGCGAGACGGCAAGGATCACGCTGCCGGACGGCTGCCGAAGCTGCCCGAAGCGGGACGCCTGCTTTATCTGCGCGGCGATCTGCAGCGCCGAAACGGGAGGCTATCGCCGTTCGCCGGAGTATGTCTGCCGCATGACCGAAAGCGTCATGCACCGTATGGCCGACGCTGCGGCGTGCGGGGTTACACAGCGGGAGAACGCGGAGGAGACACGATGAAGATCAAAAAGGAGCTGATCAAGCGGGAGATCGCAGGGGATACCATTCTGATCCCGATCGGAAAAACCATTGCCGATAGCAGCGGGCTCTTTCTGCTGAACGAACAGGGCGCATTTCTGTGGGACATCATTCCCGCCGCCGAGACGGAGGAGGAGCTGACCGAGGCGCTGCTGACGGAGTATGAGGTTGACCGCGAAACGGCGGAAAAGGACGTCAGGGAGTTTCTTGACCGGCTTCGCGAGATGTCGATTCTCTGACGGCGGGATCGCTTTCGCGGAGAAGACGACGTTGACGGGGATGATCTTTGTGCCGGGAAGACGGGGGGCACGGAGTCTTGATTGATGAAAGGCCGCTTCCCATGCCGACGCGGACGATCCGCCTCGCTGCGCCTGATGCGCTTCTGCCCGAAACAAGACCGACTCCGGCAATTCGCATAGCTTCGGCGGAGGATCGTCCCGGGAGAAGGGTTGACTCCGGCAATTCTTTTCGGACAACACGGCTTGCATGGACAAAGGCTTCGCGGGGAAGGCAAGCGCTTCCCGGCGGCTCGTATATAGGAAAGGACTAACGAATGACCGACCTTCACTGCCATATTCTCCCCGGTGTCGACGACGGAGCGGTCTGTCTGGAGGAATCGCTTGATATGGCGGCGCTGGCCGCCGATTCCGGGATCACCCGTATCGTCTGTACCCCGCATCTGCGCTGCGAGGGAGGAAGACCGAGCCTGTCGGCTGCCGCCATCGGACGGCTTTGCGCGCAGCTTCAGGTACAGCTTGACCGCGCGGAGATCCCGGTACGGCTGCTGACCGGCGGGGAGCTGCTTTGCCTGCCGGAGGCATTGCCCTGCCTTGAGCAGGGGCTGATCCCGACCCTCGGCGGCAGCGACTATCTGCTCACGGAATTTCCGTTTGACGCTTCGGAGGAGTACATCACCGGGCTGCTGGAACGCGCTCATCGCTACTGCCGCCCCGTCGTCGCGCATCCCGAACGGTATGCGGCGGTCGTCCGCAATCCCGATGCCGCGGCGGAATGGGCGGCGCAGGGCTGCCTTCTGCAGCTCAACAAGGGAAGCCTGCTCGGCGCTTTCGGAAGCCGCATCAGGACAACGGCGCTTGAGCTTTTCAGACGGGGGCTTTGCCATGTGATCGCAGGAGACGCTCACGGTGCGGAGAGGAGAACGCCCTCGCTTCATAATCTGTTCGATTATTTTTCGGATCGGTATCCCCCGGAGTATCTTCTGCTCTTTTTGGAGGAAAATCCTCGGCGTATCCTTGAAAACCGGGAGGTCTTGTCGCCGCAATTGTGAAAAACGGCGATTTATCTGCCTGTATGCTGCAATAAATTGACGCTTTTGTCGAAGCGAAAGAACTTGACAAAGGCGGTTCGGTATGGTATAATATAAGACGCTGATTTTTGTACCTTTAGCTCAGTTGGATAGAGCAACTGCCTTCTAAGCAGTAGGTCGAGGGTTCGAATCCCCCAAGGTACGCCAGTACACGGTGGGTATAGCTAAGTTGGTTATAGCGCCAGGTTGTGGCCCTGGAGGCCGTGGGTTCGAGTCCCATTACTCACCCCATATGCCGGAGCAAAGCGCGCTTTGCTCCGGGTTTCTTTTTGTTTTTGCCGCGCGGCTTCCTGCCTCCGGCTGATCCGAAGGGAGTGTGATCAAACTTGAAGCGGATGAAGCTGTCGTATTTTACCCTGTCCGGGAGCGGACTGATGATGTGGATTCTCTCGGTTTTCGTGATTCTGCTCTCGTATTTTCTGTTTGACCGCGGAGGGAATTTCTTCAATACCGCCGCCTCGCTGGTGGGGGTCACCTCGCTGATCTACTGCGCCAAAGGGAGTTTTGTCGGCCCGCTTCTGTCGGTGGTCTTCAGTGTGCTGTACGGCGTGATCTCGCTGACTTTTGATTATTACGGCGAGATGATCACCTATCTCGGCATGACGGCGCCGATGTCTGCCCTTTCCCTGATCGCATGGATCCGCAATCCTGCCGACGGGGAGCGGAGCGAGGTGCGGGTCAATCGGATCGGCAGACGGGAGATGACGGTGATCCTGCTGCTCACGGTGGTTGTGACGGTCATCTTCCGATATGTGCTGGAGGCGCTCAATACCGCGAATCTGATCCCCAGCACCGTCTCGGTTGCGACCAGCTTTCTTGCGGTCAGTCTCACCTTCCGCCGAAGCCCCTATTATGCCCTCGCGTATGCGGCGAACGATGTTGTGCTGATCCTGCTGTGGGGGATGGCGCTGCCGAGCGATCTGTCTTATCTGTCGGTGGTGCTTTGCTTTGTGATGTTTTTGTTCAACGATATCTACGGCTTTGTCTGCTGGAGAAGGATGCAGCGGCGGCAGCAGGTGACCGATCGCGCCGCGCAGGAGATGGCGTTCGGAAAATGAGAAAGCGACCCTTCCGCGGCCCGGAGAAGCCCCTGACAGGGGACGGTTCCCTCGGTAGAGAAGGCGTCGGAAAACGGGAATCGGATCGTTTCCGGGCCGGAACGAAAAAACTGAAAAAGGACGGACAGCAAGGCACATCCCGATAAGAAAACATCGTGGGGCAAGAGAGAAACGGTATAGCTTCGGCTATGCCGTTTTTCTCATTCTTGCCTTG
>CALWTY010000050.1 GCA_944384585.1 uncultured Clostridia bacterium
TTCCACGCTGGCGTGGAAGGTATTTTTCAATCTTTTCGTATTGCTCTTGTGTTATTTCCATGCACTTATTATAACACGTGCAATTTTATTTGTCAATTAGTGTGAACAGAATCTAGTCAAATCGGGGCGCATGACTGCCTGTCAGAGCAGCAGATCCTCCTCGCTCAGCTTCGGGAGGGGAGGCAGCGGCTTCGGCACGCGCTTGAGGGGATCATAGGCGAATTTCCGACAGTGATATTCCCGGCTGACGATGCCGCGCAGCTCGCAAAGCACATTCAGCTCGTCGTTGATGACGGCGGCATGCTCGCAGCACTCGCAGACGCAGGGCAGATCGGGGGCGGGCTTCTTGTTTTTTCTCGGCATACTCATGTCCTCCTCGGATGTTCCGTCACGGCCGCCCCGGAACGCCGGGGGCGGGGTCGACGGCGGGGGATTGCCTCGGCAGGGAGAGACCGAAGGCTTCCGTCCCTTCTATTATATACCGGATCGGGAAAAAAAGCAATTCCTTTCGGAAAGTTTTTGGATCGGCACGGATGCATAAAAATGCACAATATCGGTATTTGACGCTATGCTCCGATGTGCATATCCACAAAAATGACGGGAATCCTCAAAAAGCTGTTGACAGGCGGGGTGGGATGTGATAGAATTTTAACGTAATTTTATTTCGGAGATTATACGATGTTTTCTTTGATGGCTTTCGGAAACGGCATCATCGTCATTATCAGCACTATTATTGTATCGGTACTACTAAATGTAGCTGCCTGCGGTAATAGTGCTGTCAGTCGTGTCCAAAATGCCCTCGGAGAATATTGAACCTGTTCCGCCGCCGGAGTTTTCCGGGATGTGACGGCGGATCAGCCCCTTGTCCGTTCGGAGCTTATGGCAGTTGATGGCCGTAAGCTCTTTTTGAATTCATTACGGATACGGGCGGGGACGGAAAACAGCAACAGGAAAGGAAAGATCAATGATGACAGGAGCACAGATCGTGATCGAAACGCTGATCGAGCAGGGCACGGAGGTGATCTTCGGGTATCCCGGAGGCCAGGTGCTGAACCTCTACGATGAGCTTTACCGGAATTCCCACAGAATCCGCCATATCCTGACGGCGCATGAGCAGGGAGCGGCCCACGCGGGAGACGGCTATGCAAGGGCGACGGGGAAGGTCGGCGTCGTGATGGCGACCTCCGGCCCCGGCGCGACCAACCTCGTGACGGGAATCGCCAATGCCTACCTCGACTCCGTTCCGATGGTCTTTATCACGGGGAACGTCCCCTGCAGCCTGATCGGGCGGGACAGCTTCCAGGAGGTGGACATCACCGGCATCACGATGCCGATCGTCAAGCATAATTTCATCGTCAAGGACGTGACCAAGCTGGCCGATACCATCCGCAGGGCATTTTCCATCGCCCAGACGGGAAGACCCGGCCCGGTGCTGATCGATATTCCGAAGGATATCCAGACGGCGGAGTGCGAATTCCGCCCCGGCCCGGTGATGGGACGCACCGCGGTCAACCGCTTTACCGACGAGCAGATCGAGGAGGCGGTTACCATGCTGCGGAGCGCGGAAAAGCCCTATATCTACTGCGGCGGCGGCATTGTCAGCGGAGACGCAGAGGAGGAGCTGATGGCGCTTGCCAACCGCCTCGACTGCCCCGTCGGGACGAGCATCATGGGGCTGTCGGGGATCCCCGCCTCCGATCGACATAAGCTCGGCATGGTGGGGATGCACGGCATCTATACCGCGACCGTCGCCAAATCGAGAGCCGATCTTGTCATCGCCGTCGGCGTCCGCTTCAGCGACAGAGCCACCGGCAACAAGAACGAATATCTGAAGCATGCAAGGATTATTCATATCGACGCCGATGCCGCCGAGATCGACAAGAACATTCCCTCGACCCTGGGGATCGTCGGCAACGTGCGGGATGTGATCAAGGCGATCCTCGCGCGGCTGGAGGAGGCCTCTCATCCCGCGTGGTGGGAGGAGATCGAGGAGATCCGCCGATATGAAGAGGAAAACGTGGCGAAGCAGGATCGGGGCTTTACCCCCTATCGCATCATCGAGGCCGTCAACGCCCGCACCTCCCCCGACACCCCGGTCGCCACCGATGTCGGCCAGCATCAGATGTGGACGGCGCAGCGCTATCGCTTCGAGTCGCCCCGCACCTTTATCACAAGCGGCGGCCTCGGCACGATGGGCTTCGGGCTGGGAGCGGCAATCGGCGCGTCGGTCGGCGTCGGAGGAAGGGCCGTGCTGTTCACCGGCGACGGCAGCTTCGGAATGAATCTGAACGAGCTGGCGACGGCGGTCTCCCAAAAACTCCCCCTCGTCATCCTCATCCTCAACAACGGGGTTCTCGGTATGGTGAGGCAGTGGCAGACCATGTTCTACCACCGGCACTATTCCGAGACGACCCTCGACCGGAAGACCGATTTCGTAAAGCTGGCGGAGGCCTTCGGCGCGACGGGCTTCCGGGCGGACAGCGAGGAGTCGCTGCAGAGCGCGCTCGACAGGGCGTTCTCCCTCGACGGGCCGGTCGTCATCGACTGCCTGATCGACTGCGACGAGCGGGTGCTTCCGATGATCCCGCCGGGCGGAACGGTAAACGATCTTGTGATCAGATAAGGAGGATACGGCATGAAAAAATATATCATCGGCATGCTGGTGATGAACCAATTCGGAGTGCTGAACCGCGTTTCCGGGATGTTTGCCCGACGGGGCTTCAATATCGACAGCCTTGAGGTGGGGGTCACGGAGGATCCCGAGCGATCCCGGATGACCATCACGATGAGCGGCGAGGATTACGACCGCGATCAGATCATCAAGCAGCTTGAGAAGCTGCAGGACGTCTGCGTCGTCAGGGAGATGAAGCCGGGGACGATCGTGTCGCGGGAGCTGATTCTGCTCAAGGTCGCGGCGACCTCCTCCAATCGCCAGGAGATCATCGACGCCGTCAACATCTTCCGTAACAAGATCATCGATTTTTCCCCCGATTCCCTCTGCATCGAGGCGACGGGGGAGACCTCCAAGATCGAGGCCTTCCTTGAGCTGATGCGGCAGTACGGCATTCTGGAGCTGAGCCGGACCGGCACCGTCTCCCTCGACAGGGGAACGAAGCTCCTTGTGAACGAGTAAACCAAAATTTTTTATAACCGAAGGAGAACAAAACCATGGCAGATATGTATTATGAGAAGGACTGCGACCTTTCGCTCCTCAGCGGCAAGACCATTGCGGTCATCGGCTACGGCAGCCAGGGGCACGCACACGCCCTCAACGCAAAGGATTCCGGCTGTAATGTGATCGTCGGCCTCTATGAGGGCAGCAAGTCCTGGGACAAGGCGGTCAGACAGGGCCTTGAGGTTTATACGGCGGCGGAGGCTGCCAAGAGAGCCGATATCATCATGATTCTCATCAACGACGAGAAGCAGGCGGCGATGTACAAAAAGGATATCGAGCCGAACCTGGAGCCCGGCAATATGCTGATGTTCGCCCACGGCTTCGCCATCCATTTCGGCCAGATCGTGCCCCCGCCCTTCGTCGACGTGACGATGATCGCCCCGAAGGGCCCCGGCCATACCGTCAGAAGCGAGTACCTCGAGGGCAAGGGCGTTCCCTGCCTCGTGGCGGTGCAGCAGGACGCGACCGGTCATGCAAAGGAGCTGGCGCTGGCGTATGCGCTGGCGATCGGCGGCGCAAGAGCCGGCGTGCTTGAGACGACCTTCAGAACCGAGACCGAGACCGACCTCTTCGGGGAGCAGGCGGTGCTTTGCGGCGGCGTCTGCGCGCTGATGCAGGCAGGCTTCGAGACGCTGGTCGAGGCGGGCTACGATCCGAGAAACGCCTATTTCGAGTGCGTCCATGAGATGAAGCTGATCGTCGACCTGATCTATCAGTCTGGCTTTGCCGGCATGAGATATTCGATCTCCAACACCGCCGAGTACGGCGATTACATCACCGGTCCGAAGCTGATCACCGAACAGACCCGCAATACCATGAAGCAGATCCTCCGCAACATTCAGGACGGCTCCTTCGCCAAGGAATTCCTGCTTGATATGTCGGCGGCGGGCGGCCAGGCGCACTTCCGCGCCATGAGAAAGCTGGCGGCGGAGCATCCCAGCGAGAAGGTAGGTGAGGAGATCCGCAAGCTCTACAGCTGGAACAACGAGGAAGATAAATTCATCAATAACTGACGTGCAAAGCGGAAAGGAGCAACCGGCATGAGAAGCGATATCATGAAGGAGGGGGCGGAGCGCGCCCCCCAGAGATCCCTGCTCAAGGCGATGGGATATACTGACCGTCAGCTGAAAAAGCCGCTGATCGGGATCGTCAACTCCTATAACGAGGTGATCCCGGGGCATATCCATCTTCAGTCGATCGCGCGCGCCGTCAAGGACGGGGTGCTGGCAGGGGGCGGTACGCCGATGGAATTCGGCGTGATCGGCGTTTGCGACGGGATCGCCATGGGGCATGAGGGGATGAAATACTCCCTCTCCTCCCGCGAGGTGATCGCAGACAGCATCGAGTGCATGGCGCGGGCGCATTGCTTTGACGGGCTGGTCTTCATCCCGAACTGCGATAAGATCGTGCCGGCGATGCTGATGGCGGCGGCAAGACTCAATCTCCCGTCGATCTTCGTATCGGGCGGCCCGATGCTCTCCCTCCGCTCCGACCGCGGGGAGGCAATGGATCTCAACAGCGTCTTCGAGGCGGTGGGAGGCTATAAGGCGGGAACGGTCGACGACGAGCGTCTCACCTATTACGAGGAGAACGCCTGCCCCGGCTGCGGCTCCTGCTCCGGGATGTTCACGGCGAACTCGATGAACTGCCTGACGGAGGTGCTGGGCATGGCGCTGCGCGGCAACGGAACGATCCCCGCCGTCTACGCCGCCAGAATCCGTCTTGCCAAAATGACGGGGGAACGGGCGGTCGAGCTGGTGCGGGAGGATCTGAAGCCGCTTGATATCCTGACCGAGGAGACGTTTGAGAATGCGCTGACCGTCGATATGGCGCTCGGCTGCTCCTCCAATTCGCTGCTTCATCTGACTGCCATCGCGCATGAGGCGGGAGTCTCCCTCGATCTGCGGCAGGTGAACGAGATCAGCGAAAAAACGCCCAATCTCTGCCATCTTGCCCCTGCCGGACATCATCATGTCCAGGATCTGAACGAGGTCGGGGGCGTCTATGCCGTCATGAACGAGCTGGCGAAGCACGATCGCCTGAACCTGACGCTGAAGACGGTGTCGGGAAGGACGGTCGGGGAGAATATCCGCGGCTGCGAAAAGCGCGGCTCCGAGGTGATCCGCGACTACGACGCGCCCTATTCCGAAACCGGCGGTCTTGCCGTCCTCTTCGGCTCGCTGGCGGAAAACGGCGCGGTGGTGAAGCGCAGCGCCGTCGCGAAGGAAATGCTGCGTCACAGAGGCCCTGCCCGCGTCTTTGACAGCGAGGAAGAGGCGATTCAGGCGATTTACGGCGGAAAGATCGTCAGCGGCGACGTGGTGGTCATCCGCTACGAAGGCCCTGCCGGCGGCCCGGGGATGCGGGAGATGCTCTCCCCCACCTCCGCCATCTGCGGCATGGGGCTGGATAAGGAGGTCGCGCTCATCACGGACGGCCGCTTCTCCGGCGCGACCCGCGGCGCGTCGATCGGACACGTCTCGCCGGAGGCGGTCAACGGCGGCACGATCGCGTATGTCCGCGACGGGGATATGATCCGCATCGATATCCCGGGCTATTCCATCGAGCTTGAGATTTCGGACGAGGAGCTGGCAGAAAGGAAAAGAACGACGGTCCTTCGCAAAAAGACCGATCTTAAGGGCTATCTCAAGCGCTATGCCGCTTCGGTATCCTCCGCCGACCGCGGCGCGGTGGTGGAGTGAGCGCTTCCCGGAGCCGGACGCCCCGGCGCCAACCCGGCGTCGGAAAACCCATGATTAAGGAGTCTTTCGCAAGGCGAAAGCAGGTGAGGTACAGATGAAACGGATAAAAATATTTGATACTACGCTCCGCGACGGTGAGCAGTCGCCGGGCTGCAGCATGAATCTGAACGAAAAGATCGAGGTCGCAAGATGCCTTGAGAAGCTGAAGGTGGACGTGATCGAGGCGGGCTTTGCCATCTCCTCCAAGGGGGATTTCGAGTCGGTGAAGACTATTGCCGAAACGGTGCGGGACTGCACCGTCGCCTCGCTGGCAAGAGCCAATACCGGCGATATCGACGCGGCCTACGAGGCGGTGCGCAATGCCGTCGATCCGAGAATCCATCTCTTTATCGCCACCTCCCCGCTTCATATGGAGTACAAGCTGAAAATGACCCCCGAAACGGTTCTGCAGAAGACGGCGGATATGGTCCGATATGCGGCCCGGTATTGCAGCAACATCGAGTTTTCGGCGGAGGACGCCACCAGAAGCGACCCGGAGTTTCTCGCCAAGGTCGTGACCGCCGCGATCCAAAACGGCGCGACCGTCATCAATATTCCCGATACCGTCGGATACGCCACCCCGGAGGAGGTTAAGGAGCTGTTCTCCTACCTGATCGGCCATGTGGAAAATGCCGACCGGGTGGAATTCTCGGCGCACTGCCACAACGATCTCGGCATGGCGGTCGCCAATTCCCTCGCGGCGGTCTCGGCGGGCGCGCTCCAGATCGAATGCACCGTCAACGGACTCGGCGAGCGGGCGGGCAATACCGCGCTGGAGGAGGTCGTGATGGCGATGAAGACCCGCGCCGACCGCTTCCCGCTTCAGCCGCGGCTTGATACCACCAAGATCTTCCGCGCCAGCAAGACCGTCTACAACATCATCGGACAGAGCGCGCCGATCAATAAGCCGATCGTCGGCAAGAACGCCTTCGCACACGAATCGGGCATCCATCAGCACGGGGTGCTGGCCAACCGCCTTACCTACGAGATCCTCACGCCGGAATCGGTCGGGATCGGCAAGAACGCCATGGTGCTGGGCAAGCACTCCGGCAAGCACGCCTTCGCTGCGCATCTGAGCGAGCTGGGCTACGAGCTGACGCAGGAGGAGCTGGCCAAGACCTTCGAGCGCTTCAAGGCGCTCTGCGATAAGAAAAAGACGGTGAACGATCTCGATATCGAGGCGCTGGTGCATGACAAATCGAGGGGGAGCGAAAGCGGCGATTATACGCTGGATCGCTTCGACGTTCACTCCGGCAACTGCGCCACCGCCACCTGCACGATCCGCCTGAAGAAGGAGGAGACGCTGACGGAGGAGGTCAGCCTGGGAGACGGACCGGTCGACGCCGCCTTCCGCGCCGTCGATAAGATCGTATGCCCGCCGGCGCATACCTTTGAAAATTACGCCATCCAGTCGGTGTCGGAGGGGAAGGATACCCTCGGCGAGGTGGTGGTGAAGCTCCGCTGCGACGGAGAGGACTACACGGGACGGGGACTGTCCACCGACATCATGGAGGCGAGCATCCTGGCGTATCTCAACGCCGTCAACCGCCTCTGTGCCGAGCATCGTCCGGAAGGGAAAGAGGCATGAGAGCGGAGATCTTCGATTCAACTCTGAGAGACGGATCGCAGGCGGAGGGCATCTCCTTCTCGATCCGCGATAAGCTCAATATCGTCAAGGCGCTGGACAGCTTCGGCGTCGATTATATCGAGGCGGGCAATCCCGCCTCCAACCCCAAGGAGCAGCTCTTCTTTGAGCAGCTGAGGGAGCTGACGCTCAGGAAAGCCAGGGTGTGCGCCTTCGGCAGCACCGTCCGCTACGGGACGACGCCGGAGGAGGACAGCGGGCTGGCGGCGCTGGTCGCGGCGGGCACCGCGACCGTCGCGGTCTTCGGCAAGGCGTGGGATCTGCACGTCACCGAGATCCTCCGCATTACCCCCGGAAACAATCTTGAGATCGTCGCCTCGACCATCCGATACCTGAAGTCGCTCGGCAAGGAGCTGATCTTCGACGCGGAGCATTTCTTCGACGGCTATCGCGGCAACCGAGACTATGCGCTGTCGGTTCTGCGGACGGCGGCCGACGCGGGGGCGGACTGCCTCTGCCTCTGCGATACCAACGGCGGGATGCTGCCGCTTGAGATCGCGGAGATCGTCAGGGACGTCTGCCGGAACTTCCCCGATACCAGGATCGGTATCCATTGTCACGACGATACCGGCTGCGCCGTCGCCAATACCGTCACCGCGGTGATGAGCGGCGTATGCCATATTCAGGGGACCTTCAACGGCTTCGGGGAGCGCTGCGGAAACGCCAATCTCTCCGCCATCATCCCCGATCTCGCACTGAAATGCGGCGTCGACTGTGATGTCGATCTGCGGATGCTGAAGGCGACGGCGCGCAGCATCGCGGAGATCTCCAACATCCACCTTCCCAAAAACGCCCCCTATGTCGGCAAAAGCGCCTTTTCGCATAAGGGCGGAATGCATATCGACGGAGTGCAGAAGCTCTCCCGCTCCTTTGAGCATATCGATCCCGAAACGGTCGGCAACGAGCGGCGCTTCCTCCTCAGCGAGGTGTCGGGACGGGGGACGGTGCTTCCCAAGATCCGCAAATACGCGCCGGAGCTGACCAAACACTCCGAAAAAACCGCATGGATCACCGAAAAGCTGAAGGAGAGGGAGCTGCATGGCTATCAGTACGAGGCGGCGGAGGCCAGCTTCGAGCTGTTCGTCAAGAAGGCCCTCGGCCTGTGGAGCTCGCACTTCAATATGGTGATGTACAAGGTGACCGACGATTTCCCCGCCCCCGACGGCGAGCAGCAGTCCAATGCCATCGTCAAGATCGAGGTCGGCGGCAGGACGCAGATGTCCTGCGACAGCGGAAACGGTCCGGTCAATGCGCTGGATAAGGCGCTCCGCAACGCGCTGACCGTCTTTTATCCCCAGCTTGCGACAATGCATCTGATCGACTATAAGGTGCGGGTGATCGACTCCAAGAGCACCGATGCCGTGACCCGCGTCCTGATCGAAAGCTCCGACGGCACGACCTCCTATACGACGGTCGGCGTCTCGAGCGATATCATCGAGGCCAGCGTGACGGCGCTTGTCGATTCCTACGAATACGTCCTGTCGGGCAAATGAATCTTTACGGATGATCCGATCCCAAGGCCGCCCGGCGGCCGAACCGCCCTGCTTAGCCGGCGAAAGCAGGCGTAAAATTCAGAATGCCGGAGAAAAGGAAGAACTATGGGCATGACAATGACGCAGAAGATCCTGGCAAGGCATGCGGGGCTGGAAAGCGTGAGCGCCGGACAGCTGATCCTTGCCGATCTCGATCTGGTACTCGGAAACGACGTGACCTCCCCCGTCGCAATCCGCGAGTTCAAAAAGCTCGGAATCACCGAGGTCTTCGACCGCAAAAAGGTCGCGATGGTGATGGATCACTTCACTCCCAACAAGGACATCAAGGCTGCCACCCAGTGCAAGATGTGCCGCGAATTCGCGGGGGAGATGGAGATCGAAAACTATTTCGACGTGGGGGATATGGGCGTGGAGCACGCGATCCTGCCCGAAAAGGGACTGGTGACGGCGGGGGATCTCGTCATCGGAGCGGATTCCCATACCTGCACCTACGGCGCGCTCGGTGCCTTCTCCACCGGCGTCGGCTCCACCGATATGGCGTGCGGCATGGCGATCGGCAAGGCGTGGTTCAAGGTCCCTTCCGTTCTTCGCTTCAACCTGAAGGGGAAGCCCTCGGAGTACGTCTGCGGCAAGGATATCATCCTGCATATCATCGG
Source organism: uncultured Clostridia bacterium (assembly GCA_944384585.1). GTDB lineage: Bacteria > Bacillota > Clostridia > Oscillospirales > CAG-272 > Colimorpha_A. Next base: position 9,711 of record CALWTY010000050.1, read on the forward strand.
CATGATCGGGGTGAGCGGTGCGCTCTATCAATCGATGGAGTTCGGCGGCGAGGGTCTTCGGTATCTGTCGGTCAGCGACCGTCTCTGCATGGCGAACATGGCGATCGAGGCGGGCGGCAAGAACGGCATCTTTGAGGTGGACGAGCAGACGCTTGCCTTCCTGAAGGAAGCGGGCGCTGCCGAGCCTGTTGTCTGCGCTCCCGACGAGGACGCCGTCTACGAGGCCGTCTATGAGATCGATCTCGGCTCGATCAAGCCCACCGTCGCCTTCCCGCATCTTCCGGAAAACACCCACCCCATCGACGAGGTCGGGGAGATCAGAATCGATCAGGTGGTGATCGGCTCCTGCACCAACGGACGGCTGGAGGATCTGATCTCCGCCGAGAAGATCCTGCGGGGCAAAAAGGTCAAAAAGGGCGTGCGCTGCATCGTGATTCCCGCGACCCAGAAGATCTATCTTGAGGCAATGGAGATGGGACTGCTCAGGAGCTTCATCGAGAGCGGTGCCATCGTCTCCACCCCGACCTGCGGCCCCTGCCTCGGCGGACATATGGGCATTCTGGCGGAGGGGGAGCGCGCCGTCGCGACCACCAACCGCAACTTTGTCGGACGGATGGGACACCCCGCCTCCGAGGTCTATCTCGCGAGCCCGGCGGTCGCCGCCGCCTCTGCCGTTACCGGAAAAATCTCGTCTCCCGTGGAGGTAATGTAACATGAAATTCAACGGAAAGGTCATCAAATACGGAAACAACGTCGATACCGACGTCATCATTCCCGCAAGATATCTCAATACCATCGATAAGAAGGAGCTTGCCTCCCACTGCATGGAGGATCTCGACGCAACCTTCGTCACCCGCGTCAAGGAGGGGGACATCATGGTCGCGGGGGAAAATTTCGGCTGCGGCTCCTCCCGCGAGCATGCGCCGATCGCTATCAAGGAGAGCGGCATCTCGCTTGTGATTGCGAAGAATTTCGCGCGTATCTTCTACCGCAACGCCATCAATATCGGACTTCCGATCATCGAATGCCCCGAGGCGGTCGACGCGATCCGCGAGGGGGACGAGCTGGAGGCCGATATGGACAAGGGCGTGCTTTACGATAAGACCACGGGGCAGAGCTTCACGACCGCTCCGTTCCCGGCATTCATCCAGGACATCATCTCAAACGGCGGCCTGATCGAGTCCATCAAAAAAGGACAGATCCGCTGAGACAGGATCGGAAAGAGGGAAGAACCATGAAGTTTAATATCGCATTGCTGAAGGGGGACGGGATCGGCCCGGAGATCGTCGAAAGCGCCTGCGCCGTCCTCGACCGCATCGGAGAAAAATACGGTCACGGCTTTACCTACACGCCCTATCTGATGGGGGGCTGCGCCATCGACGCCTGCGGCGAGCCGCTGCCGCAGGAGACGATCGACGGCTGCCTTGCCTCCGACTCGGTGCTGCTCGGCGCGGTTGGGGGGCCAAAATGGGACAGCCTCCCCGGTCATCTCCGCCCCGAAAAGGGACTTCTGGGGATCAGAGCCGCGCTGGGGCTCTATACCAATATCCGCCCCGCCAGACTCTATGATTCGCTGGCGGCGGAAAGCCCGCTCCGCGCCGACATCGCCGCCCGCGGGATCGATCTTGTGATCTTCCGCGAGCTGATCGGCGGCATCTATTTCGGAGAGCGCGGCAGAAGCGGGGACGGCATGACCGCCTACGATACCGAGAAATACAGCGCCTATGAGATCGAGCGCATCGCGCACGCCGCCTTCCGTGCGGCAAGACTCCGCCGCGGCAAGGTCACCTCGATCGACAAGGCCAACGTGCTGGAAAGCTCCCGACTCTGGCGGGAGACCGTCCATCGCGTGGCGGAGCAGTATCCCGACGTGAAGTGCGAGGATATGCTGGTCGATAACGCCGCCATGCAGCTCGTCAAGAACCCGTCGCAGTTTGACGTGGTGGTGACCTCCAATATCTTCGGGGACATCCTCTCGGACGAGGCGTCACAGGTGACCGGCTCGATCGGCCTGCTTCCCTCCGCCTCCGTCGGAGACAGCACGAGAGGGCTTTACGAGCCGATCCACGGCTCCGCCCCCGATATCGCCGGAACCGGCAAGGCCAACCCCATCGCCACCATCCTCTCGGCAGCCATGATGCTCCGCTATGCCTTCTCCCTCGAGACAGAGGCAAAGGCGATTGAGGCGGCGGTCGACGCCGTCCTGCGGGAGGGCTTCCGCACCGCCGATATCCTCGGCGCATCCCACGCCGCCCCGCTCTCCTGCCCGGAAATGACAGAGAAAATACTCGAAAGGATCTGATGCTTTCATGCTTCCTATCAGAATTGAGAAGAATCCCAATCCCAAGAAGAAACCGGAGGCGGGCAAGCCGCTTCCCTTCGGCAAAATCTTCACCGACCATATGTTTGTCATGAACTACACGGAGGGAAAGGGCTGGTATGATCCCAGGATCGTGCCCTACGGTAAGATCTCGCTCGATCCCTCCGCGATGGTTTTCCATTACGGACAGGAGATGTTCGAGGGGCTGAAGGCCTATCACGGCGAGGGGGATGAGGTATATCTCTTCCGCCCCGACATGAATGCCCGCCGCACCAACGCCTCCAACCGCCGCCTCTGCATTCCGGAGCTGCCGGAGGAGGATTTCATCGAGGCGGTCAGGCGCGTCGTGGAGATCGACCGCGATTGGATTCCCACCGATCCCGGCACCTCCCTCTATATCCGCCCCTTCATCATCGCCACCGATGAGTTTCTCGGCGTCGCGCCCTCGCAGAATTATCTCTTTATGATCATCCTCTCTCCGAGCGGCGCGTATTATGAAAACGGTCTTCAGCCGGTCGGGATCTGGATCGAAGACGAGTACGTCAGAGCGGTGCGGGGGGGCATGGGCTTCGCCAAGACAGGCGGAAACTATGCCTGCAGCCTTGCGGCGCAGGAGAAGGCGCATGAGGACGGCTATTCGCAGGTGCTGTGGCTCGACGGCGTCGAGCGGAAGTACATCGAAGAGGTCGGCGCGATGAACATCTTCTTCAAGATCGACGGAACGATCGTCACGCCGATGCTCAACGGCAGCATCCTCCCCGGCATCACCAGAGATTCGGTGCTGTGCTATTGCCGCGCCCACGGCATCCCCTGCGAGGAGCGGAAGATCTCGGTCGACGAGCTGATCGAGGCGCAGCGGAGCGGAAAGCTGGAGGAGGTCTTCGGCTCCGGGACGGCCGCCGTCATTTCGCCGGTCGGCAAGCTCCGTTACCGCGATGAGGTCTTTACGATCGGGGACGGCTCGATCGGAGAAACCTCCCGTCGGCTCTATGACTATATCACGGGCGTGCAGACCGGCAAGGTCAAGGACGAATTCGGCTGGCGCTTCAAGGTCTGAACGGATATACAAAAGAAAGACCCCCGATGGAGGAGGCCGCCGGACGGCGGCCGGCCTTCGATCGGGGATTTTTTTTCGGCAGAAAGCCGGGAGGGAAGCGGGCGGAGCGCTCCGAACACCCTGCTGCCGGGGCTTGACGGGAGATCAAACGCTTTGAACTCCCGCTTCAAACGCCCGCCGCGAACGATTGCCGGGGCGGAGATCCCCGCCGGGGGAGATCCCCGCCGGCCTTGCGGGATTACGACGGCTTTCCGTCAAAAAACATCTCCGCGACAAGGGGGATCATGTCGAGGGAGGTGACCTCAAAGTCGGGGCGGAGCGCTTCGTCGGCTCTGCCGTTTTTGGGATTGTACCAGACGGTGGCGATGCCGGCGTTTTTTCCGCCGAGGATGTCGGAGGTGAGGCTGTCTCCGATCAGCAGCGTCTCCTCCCGCTTCAGCCCGTTCAGCTGCCGGAAGCAGGCGTCAAAAAAGCGGGGGTCTGGCTTGTTGCAGCCGATAAGCTGGGAAATGAAGATCTGACGGAAGTAGCGGGCGATGCCGGAGCCGCCGATCCGCCCCTCCTGGACGGAGGCGGTCCCGTTTGTGACGATATACAGCTCATATTCGCCGCAAAGTTCGGCAAGCAGTGCCTCTGCGCCGTCAATGTAATACCAGCTCCGGCTGAGATTTCCCTCGTAGCGGTGCCAGGTCTGTACGGGGTCGATCCCCTTTCGCCCGATGCCCTCGAAGAAAATCTCAAAGCGCCCGGTCAGCACCTGCTCGCGGGTCAGCTCTCCTCGCTCCAGCCGCTTCCACTGCGCGTCATTGACCTCGCTGTAATAGCGGACGGTTTCGTCGTCCGGCCGGATCCCGAAGGAGAGGAGCGTCTGCTCCAGCGCCTCCCGCTCCGAGCGGTGGAAATCAAACAGTGTATCGTCCAAATCGAAAAATATGGCTTTTCGCATAGCGGTGATCCTTTGCGTTGGTGTGCATCAGAGAAGAACGATGCCGGCGCGCTCACAGCTCAATCTCGTCCTCTCATCCCAGACGGAGGACTGTACCTCCCCGATGTGGGCCTTGTGGAGGAAGAACATACAGATCCGCGACTGTCCGATGCCGCCTCCGACGGTATAGGGCAGCTCTCCCTGCAAAAGCGCGCGATGGAAGGGCAGGGAGGCGCGTTCGGGACAGCCCCGCTCCTCAAGCTGGCGCAGAAGCGCCGCCTCATCGACGCGGATGCCCATCGAGGACAGCTCCAGGGCGGTGTCGAGCAGCTCGTAGTAGACGATGATGTCGCCGTTGAGCGTCCAGTCGTCGTAGTCGGGGGCGCGCCCGTCGTGCGGCTTCCCGGAGCGGAGCGCCCCGCCGATCTGCATCAGGAAGATCGCGCCGTGCTCCCTGACGGCCGCCAGCTCCCGCTCCTTCGGGGGAAGGGCGGGGTAGCGATCCTCCAGCTCCTGCGTCGTCACGAAGGTGATCTGTTCCGGCAGCAGGCGGGAGGCAAAGGCATAGTCATCGGCAATGTATTTCTCGGTGTGGCGGAGGGCGGCATATATTTTCCTGACGGTGGATTTCAGCGTCTCCTCCGTGCGCTCCTCCTTGGTAATGATGCGCTCCCAGTCCCACTGGTCGACGAAGACCGAGTGCAGATTATCGGTCTCCTCGTCGCGGCGGATGGCGTTCATATCGGTATAAAGTCCCTCCCCGCAGGCAAAGCCGTACTCCTTCAGCGCATAGCGCTTCCATTTGGCGAGGGAGTGAACGATCTCGCAGTCGCCGTCGATTCCGCGGATGTCAAATCCGACGGGGCGCTCCACCCCGTTCAGGGTGTCGTTGAGCCCGGTATCGCGGCGGACGAAGAGGGGCGCGGTCACCCGCGTCAGATCGAGCTGGATGGCGAGATCCCGTTCGAAAAAGTCCTTGACCTTTTTGATGGCGATCTGCGTCTGTCTGGTATTGAGGAGCGAGCGGTAGCCCTGCGGCAGATAAAGTCCCATATGCATTCTCCGAATCATGCGTCAGCGAGGTGGTCGATGACGGAATATATACTCAAGTGTACTATAGAACCGTCCAAAAGTCCATAGTTTGTGAATAAAATTTAAATATTGTTAAAGAATTCCGATATGTTCGTCAATATTAAGGCGGTATAATAAATTTCAATATCGGTTATGCCGCAAAAAGGAAGGAATGTCACGCTATGCGCAGAAAATCAGTCATCATCGTCAATCCGGTGGCAGGAAAAATGAAAATCAAAGCCAGGATCTTCGAGCTGCTCGCCGCAATCGGCAGACAGGGATATGAGACCGTTGTCTATGTTACAAAGGGCAGGGGAGATGCGGCGAAGGCGGCGGCCTTCTACGGCAGAACCGTTTCGCTTGTGGTCTGCTGCGGCGGGGACGGCACGCTGAACGAGGTCATCAGCGGGCTGCTGACCATCTCGGAAAAGCCGCTGCTGCTCTACTGCCCCTGCGGCTCTACCAACGATTTCGCCACCACCCTCGGCCTTCCGAAGAGAATCGATACCGCCTCCCTCAGACTTTCGTCGCGGCAGGTGATGGAGCTTGACGTCGGGACGCTCAACGGCGACCGCCATTTTTCCTACATCACCTCCTTCGGGATCTTCACCAAGGCCTCCTTTTCGGCAGATCAGAAGGTCAAGAATGCAATCGGGCATCTTGCCTATATCCTGGAGGGCGTGAAGGAGCTGCCCACCCTCGGCCGCTCCTATAAGACCAAGGTCACCTATGACGGGGGCGTCGTCGAGGGGAACTTCGCGCTGGTCGCCGTCACCAATTCCACCTCGGCGGGAGGGGTGCTGCGGCTTCCGTCGGAGCAGGTCAAGCTCAACGACGGCCTATTTGAGCTTCTGATGATCAAGGGGCTGACCTCCGCCGCCAACGCTTCCCGGGTGGTCTCGATGCTGCTTCAGAAAAAATACGACGGGGACAATATCATCATGCTCCAGACCAAAAAGGCGGTCATCGAATGCGAGGAGGCGCCCGCGTGGTGTACCGACGGGGAATATGCGGGGGATTTTGCCCGCGCAGAGGTGGAATGCCTGCACGGAGCGGTCAGAATACTCGTCTGAATTCTGCATATACTTTTTCATATGATCGGAACGACGGGAGGATGCCATGCGGATCGAATTCAAGAACCCTTTTCTCAAGCTCGTGATCCGGGTCTGTGAAAGCATCCACGAGTGGCTGGAGCGACGCCGCGTCAGAGTCTATGCGGCGCAGGCCTCCTTCTTCATTACCATTTCCGCCCTTCCCTTCCTGATCCTTGTCCTGACGCTGGCGGGCACGCTGATGCCGCGGGAGGGGAGTATGATCAAGGAGGCGATCCTGGATGTGATCCCGTCGGAGTTTGCGGGGCTGGCGGAGACGCTGCTGCGGGAGGTGTCGGAGAAATCCAATATGCAGCTGCTGTCGGTGAGCGCCGTGACGCTGCTCTGGTCGGCCTCGCGGGGGATCCGCGGCATAGGTGCCGGAATCCGCAATGTCTACGGCGGGCGGCGGGACGGGGATCTTGTCCGCTATACGGTCAAGGCGGTGCTGTATACCCTGCTCTGGATGCTGACGGTCATCATGACGCTGGTGATCTGGGTCTTCGGGGATGCCATCCTCTCCCATACCCCGTCGGGCGGGCTGTACGGGCTGCTGCGGGTGTTGAACAGCGGCGCGTTCCTGATCATCCTGACGGGAGTCTTCGCCCTGACCTATAAGGGCTATGCGGGGCGGAAGGTGCGGTATTTTCAGCAGCTGCCCGGCGCGCTGTTCTCGGCAGTCGCCTGGTTTCTGTACTCCCGCTTCTTTGAATTCTATATCGAGAATTTTGCCGACTATTCCTATATCTACGGCAGCATCACCTCGCTGATCATCGTGATGCTCTGGCTCTATGCCTGTATGGAAATCCTGCTGATCGGCGCGGGAATCAACGCGCTGGCGGAGGACAAGCCCGCGCCGACAGGACGGGCGCTGCCGCCGCCGCGAAGGAGGAGCGAAAGCGGGACTCTTCCGGAGCGAACGACGCGGGAGTCTGCCGTGCCGCCGACCGATCCCAAACCGCGATCGCGGCGCCGCCGATCGAAAAGCCGCCTCCGATGCGACGGGGGCGGCTTTTCGGTGATTCTGCTTTCGGGAATGCGGGGGCGGTTGTCCGGGCGGGAACGGAAGGGGCGCACAGCACCTTACGACTTGGGAAGTCTGTTTTTCCGATAGCGGCCAGGCGTGGTGCCGGTTGCGTTCTTGAAGGCGCGGTAAAGCTCCCGCTTGTCATTGTAGCCGATCCGCTCGCTGATCTCCTCGATCGACAGACCGGGATCCTCCAGCAGGCGGAGGATCTTCTGGATCCTCATGTTCTGAACGTAAACCGAA
>CALWTY010000051.1 GCA_944384585.1 uncultured Clostridia bacterium
GCCGCCGGTCGACGCGCCGATATCGGCGCAGACCAGCCCCTCCGGCGAGACGGAAAAGCGATCCAGCGCCGCCTCCAGCTTCAGTCCTCCCCGACTGACATACGGACAGATTCCCGACGGATCACACTCGATCGTCTCCTTTCCCTCCACCTGAAGGGAGGGCTTGGTGACAATCCGCCCGTTCACCCGCACCGCGCCCTGTCTGATCAGCTCCTGAGCCCTGCTGCGGCTTGTGCAGAAGCGATTGTCGGTTAAAAATACATCGATTCTCAAATCGTATCTCCCGCCGGTCTCCGCCGGCGTCAGATCGTCCGATCCGACAGGTAATCGGCAAAGGTCGTGAGAACTCCGTCGTTGTCATAGGACGCGATCGCCTTTTTCGCCTCGTCGGTGAGGACAAGGATCTTGCGGCGCGCCTCTTCCTTTGACAAATAGGAGAGGAAAGTGGTCTTTTCGTCCTCCGTTCCTTCGTCAAGCAGATCGTCCTCGATCTGGAAGGCAAAGCCGAGCTTCTCGCCGTAGCGTTCCGCCGCGGCGTATTCCTCCGTCCCCGCTCCGAATCCGGCCGCAAGGCAGCCGAGCATACAGGCGGTCTTGATCAGGCAACCGGTTTTAAGGCGGTTCATGAGAAGGAAGGTATTCTCCTCCGGCATCTTTTCTTCCCCCATCAGATCGAGCATCTGCCCTCCTGCCATTCCGTCAAAGCCGGCCTGCTCCGACAGCAGTCTGACAGCCGCCATATTCTGCTCCGCCGTGGTAGCGGCGGCGGAGGCGGCAACGCCGAAGGCACGGGTCAGCAGAGCATCCCCCGCCAGAAGCGCCGTAGCCTCCCCGAACCGCTTATGGTTTGTGGGCTTGCCTCTTCTTAAATCATCGTTGTCCATGCAGGGCAAATCGTCGTGGATCAGGGAATAGGTATGGATCATTTCGATTGCCGCGGCATACGGTACGGAGGCCTCGTCCTCCCCGCCGAGCATACGGCAGAATTCCAGCGTGAGGAAGGGGCGGACACGCTTCCCTCCTTCGAAGGCGCTGTACTGCATCGCCTCGATCAGCCGCTGATAGCTCCTTCCCGTCGCATCGAGGTAGGATCGCATGGATTCATTGATCAGCTGTACGTTTTGTTCTATTCTCCGTGAAAGGCTCACTTTCATATTCGCCCTCTCCTTTTTTGACCAGCATCGTGATTTTCTGCTCTGCCTCATCCAGCCTTGTCCCGCAGAGCTTGACCAGCTTGACGCCCTCTTCGAAGAGAGTGAGGGAGTCGTCAAGCGGCACCTCCCCTTTTTCAAGCAGCCGTACAATTTCCTCAAGCCGCGTCAGCGCTTCTTCAAAGCTGAGTTTCTTTTCCTCCGTTACCGACACAAAACCGCTCCTTTCCGTTTAACGTCACTTATTTCTCTTCTCCCCGTCCCGCTTTCTCCGTGACCGAGGTAATCTTCGCACCCGCGATACCGTCGGCCATGCGGAAGGAGACCTCGTCTCCGATTCCGATCTCTCCGACGGAGCGGATCAGTTTTCCGTCTTCCCCGAAGACGGCGGAATAGCCCTTGGCAAGAATCTTCAGGGGGCTGACCGCCTCCAGCACCGAGGAAAGACGAAGATATCGGTTCTTCTTATCACTGACCGCGGCGGAAAAACCGTGCTCCATATCCTTGGAGAAGGACAGAAGAAGCATTCGTCTGTCCCGCAGATAGGCGGCGGGATCGGTCAGGACGCGGCTCTGCGACAGCAGCTTCAGACGATCCCGTCCGCGAATCAGTTCCTTCGAGAGAAGCAGCTGCATACGTGCCGTCACATTTCCGAGCTTCCTCTTCAGCTCTGCGGAATCGGGAACGGCAAGCTCCGCGCCGGCGGAGGGTGTGGGGGCGCGGCGATCCGCCGCAAAATCGCAGATCGTAAAGTCGGTCTCATGCCCCACTGCCGAGATAACGGGGATTTGCGACCGTCTGATCTCGCGCGCCAACGCCTCGCTGTTGAAGGCCCACAGATCCTCGATCGAGCCGCCGCCGCGTCCGATGATGATCACATCGACATTCCGAAGACGATTGAAGCAGCGGATTCCCTCGATCAGATCGGCCTCCGCGCCGTCTCCCTGCACCTGCGACGGGAATAGCACGATCCCGGCATAGGGGAAACGGCGTCCCGTCACATTGATGATATCGCGTACCGCAGCGCCGGTCGGAGAGGTGATCACACCGACCGACGTCGGGATCTTTGGAAGAGGCTTTTTCATCCGCTCATCGAACAGCCCCTCCTGCTCCAGCCGCTTCCTGAGCTGCTCATAGGCGATATAGAGCGCGCCGACTCCGTCCGGCTCAAGCGCGGTCACATAAATCTGATAGACCCCGTCCCGCGGGAAAACGCTCGGCCTTCCCTTGAGTAAAACCTTCATCCCGTTTTCCGGGCGGAATTTCAGCTTGGCGGCGTCGCTTCGGAACATCACCGCCGCCACCCGCGATTTTTCGTCCTTGACCGAAAAGAACAGATGCCCCGATACCTGGATCGAGAGGTTGGACACCTCGCCCTTGACCCAAACGCCGGCAAGCACCGGGTTTTTGTCCAGGAGCATTTTGACATATTCGTTCAGCTGTGTAACCGATAAGGCCTTTTCAGCCGGCATGGTTCCCCTCCGTTCCGATTTCACCGTAAAACCGCAGTTCGGCAAGACGGGCGATTCCCGCCGCGTTGTCGCAGGCATACTCCGGCTCGGCATAAAAGCCGCCGAAGCGCCGCTGCAGGGTGCGGCGGAGATAGCGGTTGCTCATAACGCCCCCGGAGCAGACGATCGGCAGCCCCGGAAACGCCGCGACTGCGTTTCCGATCATCGCGGAGACCGTTTCGGCAATGAAGGTCAGCACGAACGCCGCCACGGTCTGCCCGTCCGCCCCCGTGGAGATCATCGCCTCCGCGCGGTTTTCAAGCCCCGACAGATTACAGTCAAAGCCGTTGACGGAAAGCTTCCCCGCCTTCAATGTTCCGACTGCGTCTCCCGCCAGCTCCTCAAGCGCCTTTCCGCAGGGGAAATCAAGGCCGAGGCGAACGCCGATGCGGTCGATCGCCTTTCCCGCGCTGATATCCCTTGTCCCCCCGAGAAGGGCAATCCGCATCCGGTCGACCGCCACAAGCTCCGTCGTGCCGCCGGAAAGGTGAAGCGCCAGAAAGCGTCCGCCGATCAGCGCCTCCTGCCCGCAGGAGAAAAGCGCCGCCGCAATATGCCCCGCCTGATGAGAAAACCGGTAGAGGGGCAGTCCCCTTGTTGCCGCGACCGCCGAGGCCGCAGACAGACCGGCAAGGAAGCAGGGCATATACGAGCCCTCGGCGTCCCTCGGGAAGGCGGATGCGCCCACCGCCGTCAGCTCCGCTCGCCCAAGCTCTGCAAAGAGGGACGGGAGATTGACGGTATGGGCAAAAACCGCATCGCTTTGCCGAAGCCCCCGCTGTCCCGGCGCCACGGTCAGCAGCCTTCGGAGATTGCGGGTGATCCTTCCCTCCTCCGAAAGAGCGAGGGAGGTGGTGTAATTGCTTGTATCAACGCCGAGAAAGCAGCCCATCGTCACTCTCCGGCTTTTTCGTTCTTCAATCCGAGCCGCTCCGCCGCGGCGTTGAGGATGCCGTTGATGAAGGCGGGAGCTTTGTCATCGTCGAATTTTTTGGTCAGCTCCACCGCCTCATTGATGGAGACGGTGAAGGGGATGTCGGGACAGTATTTCATCTCGTATACCGCGATGCGGAGAATGGAGAGAGACACCCTGGTCATCCGCGTGGTCTTCCATCCGATCGCGCAGGAGGCAATCAGCTCGTCAATCTCTTTCTGATGCTCCGCAACTCCGAAAAAGACCTGTTCGACATATCGGTTGCACTCGGCCTCTCTCGCTTCGCCGGCGGCTCTGATAATATCCTCCCCCGCCTCGTCTTTTCTGAACTCCCGCTCAAAGAGGAGCTGAAACGCGGTCTCCCGCGCCGTTCGTCTGTCCATAACAACAATCCCATTCCCGGTTAATACCGTATATTCATGATTTTCCGTATTTATACATTATATAATTTTTCGGCGCTTTTGTCAACGGTCATCCCGCGATTTATCGGAGGTTTCGATAAGGAAACGGTTCATTTTTTCTCCGATCGCGGTATCGGTTGACAATCCCCTGCCCCGTGTGGTATAATTATATAGATAAGGAAAAATGCGCCCTTTTACGACGGGCGCACTATTCCGTCGGGCTCTCCCTCTTCCTACCGGCGAAGTCAGCACCCGTTCCCATCTCACCGCTTTCATATACGGCGAGATTGCGGAGCAGCGTTCCTTTCCCCCGCCAGCTGTAGGCTCTGGTCCGGAAGGTATTCTTGTCCATTGCCGCGATCTCCGCTTCGGTGATGCGCAGCGTCAGCGCCTCGCGGAAAAAGGGGATGGGCGTGAGGGCAATGTTCCGATTCATCGGACAGCAGGTGCGGCAGAGATCGCAGCCCCAGACCATGCCCGTTTCGCGGATCAGCCGCGCCGTTTCGGGATCCATCTCCCCCTTGCGCTGCGTCATCTCGGAAAAGCACCCCTCCTGCACGGGACAAGCCTCTGAGCAGGCTCCGCAGTGACAGCACAGCCCGACCGGGACAAGATCATCGCTCCGGAAGGCGAAATCGGTCAGGATCTCTCCGATAAAGGTGTAGGAGCCGTAGCGCGGATTGATCAGTTGGAATTTATCCCCGATCACCCCAAGCCCCGCCTTGGCAGCAGCGCCGGTCTCTCCGATCGGGGAGCTGTCGGCATAGCCCCTGAAGGAAAAGCCGGGAAACGCCTCGCACAGCCGCGGAATCAGCCTCGCGTACAGCTCCCTGAAATAGAGATGATAGTCCCGCGGGACGGCATAGAGCGAGACGTTGCGCCCCTCATGCTCCCCCGAATAATAGGGTACGCAGAGCATGATCGCGCTTCGGATCTCCCCACCCGTCCAGGTCCTCTCCAGCAGAGAGGGGTTGATGACCCTGCACTCGGAAAACGGGATGATGCCGGCATATTCGATTTTTTCATCGTCAAGCAGTTTTCTGATTATGGTATCCATACCGATATTATACCGTATTCCCATCATTTTTGCAACATTTTTTTGGAAGGCGAAAGCAAGATATGACAAATAAAAAAGCGAACAACGAGTACGGCGACCAGAGCATCGTATCCCTCAAGGGGGCGGATCGCGTCAGAAAGCGTCCCGCCGTCATCTTCGGCTCGGACGGCCTTGAGGGCTGCGAGCATTCGGTCTTCGAGATCATCTCAAACTCCGTCGACGAGGCCAAGGAGGGCTTCGGAAGCCTGATCAACATCACCGTTTTCTCCGATCACTCCATCGAGGTGGAGGATTTCGGGCGCGGTGTTCCCCTCGGCTGGAACGAGAAGGAGCAGCGCTATAACTGGGAGCTGGTCTACTGCGAGCTGTACGCCGGCGGAAAATACAATAACAACAACGACGCGTCCTCGTATAAATATTCACTCGGGCTGAACGGCCTCGGCGCCTGCGCCACCCAATACAGCTCGGAATATATGACGGTACGCTCCTATAAGGACGGCTCGCTCTCGGAGATTCATTTCCGAAAAGGGGAGCCGGAGGGAGAGCTGACCGTCAGCGAGCTTTCCAAAAAGGAACGGCGCACCGGCACCGTGACAAAATGGCGCCCCGATCTTGATGTCTTTACCGACATCGCGATCCCGCTCGACTACTACCTTGATATGCTGAAAAAGCAGTCTGTGGTCAATGCCGGCACGACCTTCCGCCTGAAATGGCAGACAGCGGAGGGGTTTGAGGAGTATGAATTCGTATACCGGAACGGCATCGTCGATTATGTCTCGGAGCTGGCGGGGGACGCCCCCCTCACCGCGCCGGTCTCCTGGTCGACCGAGACCAAAGGAAAAGACCGCGCCGACAAGGAGGAATACAACCTCCGGGCGGAGGTCGCCTTCTGCTTCTCCAACACCCTGAACCGAATCGAATATTACCACAACTCCAGCTTCCTTGAGCATGGCGGTTCTCCCGAAAAAGCGGTCAAATCTGCTTTTGTCGCGGAAATTGACAAGTATATCAAGGCGACAGGAAAATATCTCAAGAACGAGTCCAAAATCAGTTTTGCCGACGTTGAGGACTGCCTTCTGCTGGTGTCAAACAGCTTCTCGACCCAGACCTCTTACGAAAATCAGACCAAAAAATCGATCACCAATTCCTTCATTGCCGAGGCAATGACCTCCTTCCTCCGCCATAATCTCGAGATCTATTTCGCGGAGAACCCGACCGATGCCGATCGGATTGCCGGTCAGGTGCTGGTCAATAAGAGAAGCCGCGAAAAGGCGGAAAGCACGCGCCTTGACATCAAAAAGAAGCTGAGCGGCTCGATGGACGTTGCCAACCGAGTCGAGAAGTTCGTCAACTGCCGATCGAAGGATCCCGCGCTGCGGGAGCTTTACATCGTCGAGGGAAATTCGGCGCTCGGCTCCTGCAAGCTGGGGCGGGCCGCGGAATTCCAGGCGATCATCCCGGTTCGGGGAAAAACGCTCAACTGTCTCAAGGCTCCTTACGACAAGATCTTCAAGAACGAGATCATCACCGATCTGCTCAAGGTCATCGGCTGCGGCGTGGAGATCAAGGGCAAGGTCAAAGGGGACATCGTCTCCTTCTCGCCGGAATCCCTGCGCTGGAGCAAGATCATCATCTGCACCGATGCCGACAAGGACGGCTTCCAGATCCGCACGCTGATCCTCACCCTCTTTTACCGCCTCTTACCCACCCTGATCAAAATGGGAAAGATCTTCATTGCGGAGTCGCCGCTTTATGAGATCACCGCAAAGGACAGCACCTATTTTGCCTACAACGAGGCCGAAAAAGTGAAAATCCTGTCGGAGCTGGGAAGCACGAAATACACCATCCAGCGCTCCAAGGGATTGGGGGAGAACGAGCCGGAAATGATGTGGCAGACCACCATGAACCCCGCTACCCGCCGTCTCATCTGCGTCACGGAGGCTGACGCCGCGCAGACTGCCTATATTTTCGACACACTGCTGGGAGACGACCTGCAGGCGCGCAAGGATTTCATCACCGAGAACGGGCACAAGTATCTGTCCGATCTCGACTTTGACGACGAATAAACGCCCGCCTCGGCTCTGAGGCTTGCTCGGAAGCACTTCCCGTACAGAACCGCCCCGCGGGGGAGAACAGGAGATACCATGGTAGAATTCATCCTCGGCACGGCCGGAAGCGGAAAAAGCACCCTGATCTCAAAACGGATAGCCGACGATCTGGCGGCGGGGAAAAAAGTGCTGTTTCTTGTCCCGGAGCAGACGGCGATCAATGCGGAAGAGGCGGTCTGCAGCGAAGCGCAGCGACGGGGCATCCCGCAGACCGAGCTGGAGGTGCTGAACTTCAAGAGGCTGTGCAACCGCGTCTTCCGGGAATACGGCGGAATCGCATACCATTCCGTGTCCCCGGGGGCGAAAGCGCTGATCCTCTGGCAGGCGCTCTTTTCCTCCGTGCCGGTGCTTCGCCGCTATAAGACGGAATTTGAGGATATCAAAAACTTCATTCCCCTGCTCCTTGCGACCGTGTCGGAATTCAAGGCCTATAATATCACCCCGGAACGCCTGAACAAGGCCGCGGAGGAGGCCGGGGAGGACAATCCCGAGCTTGCGGATAAGCTGACGGATCTTGCCGTGATCTTCGCCCAGTTTGACCACTTCATGAAAAAGGGCTTTCACGATCCCTCCGATGACCTGTCACGGGCGACGGAGCTTCTGAAATCCCATCGCTTTTTCGAGGGGATCTCCCTCTATATCGATTCCTTTTCCGGCTTTACGCCGCAGGAGTACGAGGTCCTTTCAATCGCTTTTCGCCAGGCGGAGACGGTCACGGTCGCCCTCTGCCTCGGAGAAAACGGAAACGACACGATCTTTGAAAACGTAAGGCAAACCTTTACCGAGCTGAAAAAACTGGCGGAGCGCGCCCCGGAGGGATGTCGGATCACCCGCCTGACCGATCCGCTGCGGTTTCACTCTCCCGCCCTGGTCTTCCTTGAGCGGAATCTCTGGCGGATCGGAGAAGCAACCGTCTTTGAAGGCGACAGCAGCGCCGTCCGTACCGTCGTTGCCCCCGGGATCTACGACGAGGCGGAGTTTATCGCAAACGACATCATCGCAAAGGTGCAGGACGGCGCCTCCTATCGCGATTTTGCCGTTATCGTCGGGAACATGGAGGATTACCGCGGCGTCATTGACGCGGTCTTTCAGCGCTTCGGCATCCCATGTCATATCTCGGTTCGCACCGAGCTTTCCGAGAAGCCGCTGTTCAAGCTGATCCTCAGCGCGTTCGACATCCTGATCCGCGACTGGAAGACAGAGGATGTGATCATCCTCATGAAGACCGGCCTCTCCCCGCTTACCACGGAGGAATGCTACGAGCTTGAGCATTACGTTCGTCAGTGGAACATCTTCGGGCGGCGATGGTACGACGAGGACGATTGGTTCATGAACCCCGACGGCTATACCGATCTCATGACGGAGGAGGGCGATGCCCTGCTCCGCCGGGTCAATGCCTCCCGCCGCAAGCTGATCACTCCCCTTCAGCGCTTCTTTGAGTCGCTGGACGGCAGCCGCACCGTGGAAACAATCTGCCGCGAGCTATATTCCTTCCTTGTCGGCCTGAAGGCGGACGAAAAAATCGCAGCGACGGGCAGCGACGACGAGATCCGCGTCTGGAACAGCCTCTGCGGGGCGCTTGACACCCTGTCCGCCGTTCTGCCCGATCTCAAGGCAAATTCCTTTCTCTTTTTCAATCTCTTCTCGCTTGTCGTCCGTCAGACCAACGTCGGAAGCCTTCCGTCGGTCATCGACGAGGTGACGGTCGGGTCTGCCGACAACATCCGCACCAATCATGTCCGTCATGTGTATACGGCAGGCGTCAACGAGGGATCCTTCCCTGCCTCCGTCAGCGAGTCGGGGTTGTTCTCCGACAACGACAAGGCATATCTTGAGACCTGCGGCATCACCCTCTCTCCCGACAGCAATCTGCTCTCGGTCAGCGAGCTTTACAATTTTTATGCCGCCGTCTGCTGCGCCTCCGACAGCGTCACGGTGCTCTGCGCCTCCGCCGATACGGAGGGGAATGCGCTCTATCCTTCCGTCGCCTTCCTGCGAATCCGTCAGATGTTCCCGCAGGCAGAGAAAATCTTCACCGACAAGCTCCCTCTTGCCGATCGGATCCGCACAAAAAGCGCCGCCTTCGATCTTTTCGCTCCCGCCGCAGACACTCCGGAGGGAGCTGCCCTTGCTAGCCTGTTGGCGGAAGATCCGGAATATGCGCCGCTGATAGAAAATGGCCGCCAAGGCCTTATCACCGCGGAAGAGCGGCTGGACGACGATACTGCCGCCGAGATCTTCCGCGGCAATCTGGCGCTCACTCAATCCCGTCTTGATAACTTTGCCCTCTGCGCCTTCGGCTACGAATGCAATTACGTCCTCAATCTGAAGCCACGTCGGCGCTATGAGTTCCGTGCCTCCGACACCGGCACGCTCATTCACCGGATTCTTGAGAAATTTTTCACCGAGATCAGGAATCCCGACGGCACCCTTCAAAAGATCGGACGAAGAAAAAAAGCCGTCCTTGTCGACGGGATCATCGAAGACTATCTCTCCGGCATCTTCGGTCCTCCCGATCAGCGGGTCATGTCGGAGCGTGCCATTCAGCTCTTCGTCAGACTCCGCCGCGCCGTCTCCGTCATCCTCGACAATCTGATGGCGGAGTTCAGCCACAGCGACTTCGTCCCGCGGTTCTTCGAGATGAAGATCACCGACAGCGATGAGCCCGGCACCGTCGCCCCCCTTCGGATCCCGCTTCCGAACGGACAGTATGTCTCCCTCTACGGAATCATCGACCGCGTCGATCTCTGCAAAAAAGGAGATGACGTATATGTGCGTGTCGTCGATTACAAGACCGGCCACAAAACCTTTTCCCTCTCCGATCTCTCCCTCGGACTCAATCTTCAGCTTTTGATCTATCTGTTTTCGATCTGGAAAGATCGGGACGGACGCTTCGCGAGAACCCTCGGGATTCACGGAAAAATCATCCCCGCCGGCGTTCTCTATTCTCCCGCCAGAATCGACAGCGGCCTGAACGTTTCCCATGATGTAAGCGAGGAGGAGATTCTTCTCCTCGTCAACGAAAAGCTGAAGCGGATGGGGATCGTCCTCAATGACCTGACGGTTCTTGACATGATGGAAAAAAATCTTACCGGTAGTTTTCTCCCGGTGACCCGATCCGAATTGGGCAAATTAAAAGCGACGGATTCCCTTATCATGGTCGAAGAGTTCGGCCACCTGCTGCGGGAGGTTTCCTCCGTCGTTGCGAGACTCGCCGCGGAAATGCAAAAAGGGGAGGCCTCCGCCGTGCCGCTCAAAACCAGTCAGCACGACGCCTGCCGCTTCTGCCGGCACCGCTTCATCTGCCGCAATCCCATCGCTTTTATCAACAGCACCCCTTCCCCGAACAGATCCTGAAAGGAGTAGGAAGAATGCCGGATAACAACTGGACAACCGCACAACGGGAGGCAATCGTCGGAAAAGCAAAGGCCATCCTTGTCTCGGCTTCTGCCGGCTCGGGGAAGACCGCGGTTCTTACCCATCGCGTGCTCAATAAGATCACCGACCCGGACAACCCCGCCGATATCTCCAGGATGCTGATCGTCACCTTCAGCAAGGCGGCGGCTGCCGAATTAAGGGAACGTATTTCCCAAGCTCTGGCGGAAGCCGTTGCCGCCAAGCCCTTCGATTCTCATCTCAAGCGTCAGTACATTCTCCGTCAAAAGGCGAAAATCTCAACGATCCACAGCTTCTGCACCGACGTCATCCGAAAGAACTTCGAAAAGGTCGGCCTGAGCCCCTCGGTCGCCATTATCGATCCGACGCAGGAATCGCTGATGAAGCAGCAGATC
The DNA here is from genome assembly GCA_944384585.1 of uncultured Clostridia bacterium. Taxonomy (GTDB): domain Bacteria; phylum Bacillota; class Clostridia; order Oscillospirales; family CAG-272; genus Colimorpha_A. The sequence goes on from CALWTY010000051.1 coordinate 10,954, forward strand.
GCGGATATCGTGATCGATCATTATTATGCGGGTCTTCCGGGATACGACGATATCAACAATTTCCCGGAATTCGCCGACAATTTCATCACCCTTCAGGACAACAATCTCTCAGAGATCCTTCTGTCCCTCCATGAATCGGTCAGCTCGCTCCCGCAAGGCATCGAATTTGTTGCGGATGCTGCCCGCAAAATGAGCGGCGTCGGAAGGAACGGGATCGAGCATTCCCCTTGGGGGGATATTTTCTTCGGCTATACCAGCGAGTGCCTTTCCTATTACGCCAAGGTCTTTTCGGAGGCCTATGACTATTTCTCCAAGACCAAGCCCTTTGACTCTCGCTACGACCCCGCCTTCTTCAGCGAATGGACTTATGCCATTGAGCTGTTGGCCACAGTCGGCATGCGTGATATGCCCGCCATACGGGAAACGATCCGGAATCACGCGCCCCCAAAGCTGCTGCCGGTGCCGAGCGCCATGAAAAATCCGATATCGGAATTCTATTGTGATGAGAAAAAGCAATTTGCCGCGTTTCTCAAAAACATAGAAACGACTTTTTTGTCCCGGAGTAAGGAAGAGATTGCGCAATCCGCCCACTCCTCCGCCCGGTTCCTCAGGAAACTCTATTGCTTTCTCAAATCCTTCGATCAGCTCTTTACTGCGGAAAAGCGCAAACGCAATCTCCTGAATTTCAACGATCTGGAGCGCATTGCCTACGGACTTCTGGTCGACAAGGACGGTAAGCCCACCGAGGTCGCCCGCGAAACCGCGCGCAGTTATGACGAGCTTTACATCGACGAGTATCAGGATGTGAACCGACTGCAGGATCAGATCTTTTCCGCAATCGGCGCATATTCCTCCCGCTTCATGGTCGGGGATATCAAGCAGAATATCTACAGCTTCCGAGGCGCCGACCCTTCCATCTTCGCCGCATATCGCAGCGACCCCTCCATCCACTGTATCTATCTTCAGCACAATTTCCGCTGCGACAAGCCCATCGTTCAATTTGTCAATCTCGTCTGCGGCAGAATTTTCTGCGAGGTCGGAGATACCGTTCCTTATCAGGAGGCCGATCAGCTGGTCTACGGAAAATCAAAAGGCGGCAGTCTGCCGGTCGAGATCTGCCTGATCGATTCCGAAGCCGGAAACGTCGAGACCCGACGCAAGGAGGAGGCGGCGTATATCGCGAAAAGGATTTCCTCAATGATTGCCAAAGGGACGTCTCCCGACGACATCTGTATCCTGATCCGATCCAAGAAGAATATGGCGCCGCTCCTGGAAAAATCGCTGTCCGCATACGGCATCCCCTGCAAGAGCCAGGTCGAGGACAACCTCTTCCACCATCCCGAAATCCTGCTCATAGTCAGCATCCTGCAAATCATAGACAATCCCACCCGCGACATCTACCTTGCCGGCGCACTCAAAAGCCCGGTCTTCAACTTCACGCTGAGCGAGCTGACAAAAATCAGACGCTTTTCCGAGAAGGGATCGCTCTATGATGCGCTGAAAGCATATACCGAAGCCGAAAACCTTGCCAAAGGCCGCTATTTCCTCGAGAAGCTGGAGGAATACCGAAAGCTCGCCTTTGAGCCTGTCGACCGCCTGATCTGGATGATCTACTCCGATCTGCATTATCTCGCCCTCACCTCGGCAGGAGACACCGAAACAGAATTTGCCGCCAAAAAAAGCCGCCTGCTGCTCTTCTACGACTATGCAAGACGGTTTGAATCGGGCGGCTTCAAGGGTCTGTGCGGGTTTCTGCAGTATCTGGAGGATCTGATCAGCGCCGACAAACCGATGAAATCTCCCACGACGGGGGAAGGCAGCGAAAATGCCGTCCGTATCATGTCGATCCACCACTCCAAGGGGCTTCAGTTCCCCGTTGTCTTCCTCTGCGACACCGCCGCCGCCTTTTCCGATCAGGACACCAAAAAGAACGTTCTGATCGACCGGGAAATCGGGATGGCACTGAAGCTGTCGGATCGGACCGGGCTTGTCTCCGTCAACAACTTCATGAGGGAGGCGGAATCGCTCGGCATCCGGAACCGCACCTGCGACGAGGAGGTCCGCAATCTGTATGTCGCTCTCACAAGAGCGGCAAATAAGCTCATCATCACCGGAAACCCGAAAAAACTATATAAGACCCTGAAGGAATGCACGCTTTTCAAGGAAACCGGCTTCCCGTACTACTTCCGGAAGCACAACAGCTTTCTTGAGTGGATCCTGATCGCAACGAACGGTAAATACACCCCGAAGATCGTCAAAGCCCCCACCGACGATGAGGTCGTACCGAAGCGGAGTTCCCCCTCCGCCCCCGCGCGCAGGATGAACACCAAAGACTTCCTTGATGATGTCAATCGCTATCGCGAGGAGTTCCGTACCCGCTTCTCATTCCGATATCCGGGAAGCGGCACGATGATCCCCGCCAAGCTGTCAGTCTCCGAGCTGTACCCCGAGATCCTCGACGAATACAACGATTCCCGGCGCGATTCCGACCGCAACGGAGAAAACATGAAGAAGCCGGCTCTGATCGCGGCGGAGGATTCCACAGCCGCGGATCGCGGCACGGCGACGCATCAGTTTATGCAGTTCTGCAGCTTCCCTCTCCTTGCCGAGAACGGGGTTGAAGAGGAAATCGGACGCCTTACCTCCTTTGGGTATCTCGACGGAGCGACAGCGGGGCTTGTCGACCGCAAGGCGATCCGACGATTCCTCTCCTCCCCCCTCTTCGACTCGCTGAAGAACGCCGGCTTTCTCAAGCGGGAGCTTCGCTTCAACGTCAAGCTCCCCGCAGCCCTCTTCGTCACCGAGCCGACGCTGAAGCGCTCCCTTGCCGAGGAAAGCATGCTGGTACAGGGCGTGATGGACTGCGTCTTTCTTGACGAAGAAGATCGGCTGACCATCGTCGACTACAAGACCGACCGCATTCCGCGTCAGTACCGTTCCGACCCCGGGGCGGCGGAGGAATACCTCATCGGGAAGCATATCCGACAGCTTTCCTACTACCGTCTTGCCTGCGAAAAGATGATGTGCCGTCCGGCGGATCGCGTGCTGCTCTACTCCTTCTCGCTCGCCTCCGTCATTGAGATTCCGCGGGATCGGTTTATCGTCGGCTGAACGCTCGCTCGTCAGGGCAGCTTCGTTTTGCCGTCAAAGCCGCAGACGAAGCCGTTTACGTCGGCAGAGCAGATATCTCCGCCGATCACCCGATTCCGATAGATCAGCAGATTTGCGTAGACCGTCCCCTCATAATCGGGGAAATTCACGATCCGATAGGTATAGCGCGTCACGTCCCTTCGCTTGTATTTCGAAAGATCCAGCCCCTGCTGCTTCTGAAGCTCATTGTAGGCGAGGAAGACCTTGTCAAATTCTCCCGGAATCGTCACCTGCACCTCCTCGGCCGGGGCGGGATCCGCCGTCCATCCGAACTGATTCAGAAACGCAAGTCGGTCGTCGTTGCATCGGATCCCGCCGTATTCATAGGTCGCAGCATCGGAATAGAGCAGCGAAGCCGCCGTCGGCTCATAGGTCGGGATCATTGTGAGCAGCACCACCAGCGCGATCGCGGAAAGACCGATCACTCCGATGAGCTTGAGTGTGGATGCCTTCATGGAATATACGAACATTCCCTCATTCCCCCTTGTTTCCTTCTTCGGCACTCTCCTTAACCAATATATTTCCCCTCTCAACAAATTATGAATGGAGGTACGATCATGCCCGACAAAAAATCCACCGCCGAGATCGTGATCGGAGACGGCGCCGCCGCCAAAGCGCGCACCTATATCGAAACCGGGCTTCATGCCGTGAGGCCGCTTGTGCTCTGCGATGTCAATACCGAACGGTATGCCGTCGACTGCTTCGGCGGCTTCGAGCGCTTCCTTTGGCCGGATCGGCAGCACGCCACCCCGGAGGCTGCCGCCCTTGCCGTGGAAAAAATCGAAGAGATGAAAGCCGACCTGCTCATTGCCTGCGGTTCCGGCTCGCTTCACGATCTGACCCGATATGCGGCGGAAAAGGCGGCAATCCCCTATCTCTCCTTCCCCACCGCCCCCAGCGTCGACGGCTTTGCCTCCTCCATGGCCGCCATGACCGTAAACGGTCAGAAGCTGACTCTTCCCGCCCATGCCCCGGTCGCATTATTTGCCGAGCCCGCCGTCTTTCGGGATGCCCCTGTCCGTCTTACCCTGTCCGGGATCGGAGATATCCTCGGAAAGTACGTCTGCCTTTTCGATTGGAAGACGGCGTCGCTGCTGACGGGGGAACGGTTTGATCCCGTCATCGAAAAAATGGAACGAGACGCCGTTGACACGCTTATGCACACCGATTTCAACGCCCCGGGCTTTCCCGTGAAGCTGATGGAATGTCTGGTGCTGTCGGGCGTCGCCATTCAACAGTTCGGCAACACGCGCCCCGCCTCCGGCGCCGAACATCATCTGTCTCATTTCTGGGAAATGCACTGCCTGAATGCTCCCACCGACGCTCTGCACGGGGAACAGGTGGGCACCGCGACCATTCAGCTGCTCCGCCGCTACCGCGAGGTCACCTCCCTCCGTCTTACAAAGAAACCGCTGACGCGGGAATATCTTCTCCCTGTCTTCGGGGAGCTGACCGACAGGATCATCCGGGAAAACACCCCCTTCCTCCCCGACGCCATCTCCCAAGAAAAACTCGATTCGGTCTGGGACGAAATCCGCCGCCTCGCCCTGTCCGAGTTGCCCGATGCCTCTGTGATCGAGGAATATCTCGCCTCCAAAGGCGGTAAAACCTCCCTCGCCGCGCTGGGTCTGCCGGACGACGACGCTTTTTCAGCCGCCACGCTTCAGTATGCCCCCTATGTCAGAAATCGTCTGACGCTCCTGAAGCTGCTCTGACGACCCGATCGCCCGTCTGCCGCGCAGCGCGAATCCGACTCTCTGCCTCTTAAGGACCGAACATATGAACAGAGCCAATCTTCTTCACAAAATCATGATATCCGCCGCCGCGCTGCTCCTCTCCGCCCTCCTCTACGGCGGAGGAGTCTATGCGGCCCTGCGGGGAATCGCAGTCAAGGGCGTCACCGACGCTCTGATTGTGCTGTTGTGCGGGCTGTTTGCCGCCTCTCTGCTCGTTTATATGCGGCGCAAGGAGCTTCCGCCGCCGAAAATGCCGATCCGACGGCTTATGTCGATCTGCCGCATTGTCGCCGTTCTGGAATTCGCGCTGCTTCTCGTGACGCTCTTTTTCTGCGGGCTTTCCTATCGGGAGCTGCCGCTGATCCATCTGTTGTTTGCGATCTTTTCCGTCTATATGATCGGTCGCTTCCTGATTGCCGCGACAATTCGCCTGGAGGCGTCGACCGACTGCGCGGAGCTTGGAGAGGAGAGCTGTCTCACGCTCTTTCAGATCGCACGCCGCGCCGCCGGTGCGGTCGGACTGACCTCCCCGAGTGCGCTCTATTCCCAAATCGCCGCCGCTCCCGCGGCGCTGTCGGTGGAGGGAGAGCTTCGTATCATCATCGGCAGTCATATCCCCTCTCTATTAAGCGAATACGAGCTGGAGGCGATGTTGATCGCCGAGCTGGGCCTGATCCGCGGCGGTTCCGAATCCGTCAACGTTTCCTTGAAGAAACGCGCCGCCCATTGGCAGGTCGCGCTGGAGGGAAGCCGCTCCCTGTTTCCCAATTTCTTTCTCGTCCTTCCCTTCCGCATGATCGATTCTGCCCTGACGGAAGCGTTGAGAAGGGCGGAGCAGACCGACGAGCAGCTTCGCATCGATGCCGTCATGCATTTCGGAATCCCAAGCGACTATGCAAACGCCGTCGCCAAGCTGACCGCCTATCAGCTCTACCTCAAGCATCCCTCGGTTCCGAACCTCTTCGAGACCGAAGAGCCGCCCCGCGATCCGGAGGAGCGGCTGCTGGAGGCCTACCGTCGGATCGGCCATCCTCTGCTTCGCAGGGCGGGGCGATCTGCCGTTCTCAACACCACGGAGGGAGGCTTCCGGATGCCTCTTGCCGAAAAGCTCCGCCTGTTGCGGCTCGACGATTTTTCTCTCGATGCACAGCCGATCAGCGATTCCTAACCGGCTTTCGGGTAACAAAAAAAGCCGGCACACAAATGCGTACCGACTTACCGCCAGATAAGGTATAATATTATTCGCAAATTGAAAAAAGAGCAAAAAGATAGACATGTTCACAAAACTCTGGTAGAATGAA
>CALWTY010000052.1 GCA_944384585.1 uncultured Clostridia bacterium
GGTTGTGGGCGGCGGCTCGGGGGATTGTACGACGAACCGCGATCGTGCGGCATTGCGCGGCGGAGAAGATCCCCGCGTCCCCACAGTCTTTGCCGGAGAGGCGGCGGCTCCTTCCCGTATCCTCATCCTGTGGAAAACCTCCCGCCGCTTCCTCGCGCCCTTCGTTTTGCTCCCCTCCCCGCGCTCCGCCGACCCTTCCTGCGCCCCCTTTGCCCGCGCTGCTCAAAAACTTTTGCCTTTGGGGGACATGGGTTTTGGTCGGCGGAGCAGGGGATTGTGCCGCGAATTGCGATCGTGCGGCGAGGGAGACGCGCAGGGAAAGCCCCCTGCACCCCCGAAAACTTTTGTCTTGGGAGACATGGGTTTTGGTCGGCGTCGCGGGCGGCTGTGCCGCTCTCTTTTCCACAGACTGTGAAATCTTCGCCGCCGCGCTTCCCCTTGACAAAGCATAGGTCCTGATGCTATAATAGAATATCATCCGGCCGCCCGGCGTTCTGCCGCGGCGCGCCGACCCCATCGAAAAGAGGCCTTGCTATGAAGAATGCCCTTCTCCGCTCCCTTGCCGCTGCATTGTCGCTCCTGTCGGCGCTTCTGCTCCTCGGCTGCGGCGACAACCGGGAAGCCCTTCCCCCTGTCGTCACGCAGGGCATCCCGGAGGAAGCCGTCAAATCCTCGATCGTCTCCGATGGCTTCACCATTGACCTTCATCTGACATATGCTGAAATCAGAAGCTACACCGGCAAGGACACCGTCGTCACGATCCCCGGCTCTGCGGGCGGACTTCCCGTGAAGCTGATCGGGGAAGCCGCCTTCCGCGGCAACAGCAAGCTGACGAAGGTCATCCTTCCGGACACCGTCATCTCCATTGACCGCTACGCCTTCGAGGGCTGCGGCGCACTGACCGAGGTGCTTTTCAACGACGGTCTGGAGCAGATCAACGACTACGCCTTCCGCAACGCGGGGCTTACGACGCTTGCCCTGCCCGACTCGGTCAGCACCATCGGAAAATACAGCTTCTACGGCACGAAGATCACCTCTCTGAAGATTCCCGAAAGCGTCTCCCGCATGGGAAAATACGCCTTCTACGGCTGCACGGAGCTGAAAACGATCGAATTCTGTCCCCGTCTGTCCGAGATCGGGGAGCGCGTCTTCTACAACTGCACCTCTCTGACCGAGCTTGTGATCCCGAAGACGGTGCTTGAACTCGGAAACTATGCCTTCAGCACCTGCACCTCCCTGAAAAAGATCGTCATTCCCGCCGAGACGGTCAAAATCGGGGAAGGCGTCTTTGTCGGCTGCGATGCCCTGACGGTCTATGCTCCCGCCGGCTCCGAGGCAGAGCGCAACGCCTCCCGCAACGGCTATCGCTTTGAGGCCTGCGACTACGACGCGCTGACCGGCGGAGAGGAGAGCGGTGCATGAGCCGGCGGCCCGAGCTGCTCTGTCCTGCGGGCAATCCCGAAAAGCTCCGCGCGGCGCTTCGCTACGGAGCCGACGCCGTCTATCTGGCAGGCCGCCGCTTCGGGATGCGCGCCGCCGCCGACAATTTCGATACCGAAGAAATCCGGGAAGCGGTCGCGGTCGCTTCCCGCTCTCATGCCAAGGTCTGTCTGACCGTGAACGTTCTGCCGCGCGGGGAGGAATATCCCGCCCTTCGTGAATTTCTCACCTCCCTTTCGGGGGCCGGGCTTTACGCTGTCATCGCCGCCGATCTCGGTGTCATGGCGCTGGTGCGGGAGCTTCTGCCAGAGGTCCGGCTTCATGTCTCTACGCAGGCCGGCGTCGTATCGGCGGAAGCCGCGGAGCAGTATGCCCGTCTCGGCTGCAGCCGCGTGGTATTGTCGCGCGAGCTTTCCCTTGAAGAGATCCGCCGCATCCGCCGCCGCACGACCCGCGAGCTGGAGCTTGAGGTCTTCATTCACGGCTCCATGTGCGTTTCCTGGAGCGGGCGCTGTCTTCTCTCGAATTATCTGACGGGCCGCGACGCCAATCACGGCGCCTGCGCGCAGCCCTGCCGCTGGGAATACGATCTGTTTGAGATCTCGGAAGCAAAGCACCGCGACAGCCCCCTTCCCATCGAGCAGTCCAGCCGCGGCACCTTTCTGATGAGCAGCAAAGATCTCTGCATGATCCGCCACATTCCCGAGCTGATCGAAAGCGGGATCGACAGCTTCAAGATCGAAGGGCGCATGAAGAGCGCCTATTACGCCGCCGTCACCGCCAACACCTACCGCATGGCCCTTGACCGTTATCTGGCCGATCCCGCCTCCTATCGCTTCGAGCCCGCCTGGCTGACCGAGCTGGAGAGCGTCAGCCATCGCGACTACGACACCGGCTTCTTTTTTGACGATCCCGCCTCCCGCCCCTGCCTGACCTCCTCCTCCGGATATATCCGTGAAAAATCCTATATCGGCGTGGTCGAATCCTACGATCCCCTTTCCCGCCGCGCCGTCGTCGTTCAGCGCAACAAGCTTTCCTCCGGCGACGCCGCCGAGCTACTCTCCCCCGGCTCCTGCGGCAAGCCCTTCCTTGCCTCCGATCTCCGCGACGATTCGGGAGCCCCGATCTCCTCAGCTCCCCATCCTCTGATGCGCTTTTCCCTCCCCCTCCCCTTCCCGGCTTCCCCCGGCGATATCATCCGCAAATAAAAATCTGCACGCGGGGGGGGGGACGCGCAGGGGGGCTTTTTGTAAAAAGCCCCCCTGCACCCCCAAAAACTTTTGCCTTGGGCAGGGGGGTTGGGTCGGCGGAGCTGGGGATTGTACGGCGAACTGCGATCGTGCGGCGAGGGAGACGCGCAGGGAAAGCCCCCTGCACCCCCGAAAACTTTTGTCTTTGGGGGATAAGGGTTTTGGGCGGCGGCGCGGGCGGTTGTGCCGCGAACGGCGATTGAACGGGAGGAGACCCCGCGTCCCCAAAGTCTTTGCCGGAGGGGGCGGCGGCTCCTTCCCATATCCTCATCCTGTGGAAAACCTCCCGCCGCATCCTCGCGCCCTTCGTTTTGCTCCCCTCCCCGCGCTGCTCAAAAACTTTTGCCTTGGGCAGGGGGGTTGGGCGGCGGCGCGGGCGGTTGTGCCGCAGGCTTTTGAATCGCGCCCCTCCTCACTGTTTTTCCGATCTCTGAATTCTATACTATTTTAAAGAAGGAATCTGTCTATGAAAATCACCGTATTGGCCGGGGGGCTCAGCCCCGAACGCGACGTCTCCCTCACCTCCGGCTCTCTCATCGCAAACGCCCTTCGCCGCCGCGGTCATTCCGTTGCGCTTATTGACGTCTATCTCGGCTGTGAGCTGCCTGACGATCCCGACGCTCTCTTCACCGAAGCCCCCTCCCCCACCTGCTCCGTCGGGCAGACCGAGCCCGACCTGAACAGTCTCAAAGCCGAAAGCGGCAACGGTGATGCGCTGATCGGGAAAGGGGTTCTGACGCTCTGCCGCCGTTCCGACGTTGTCTTTCTTGCCCTTCACGGGGCGATGGGGGAAAACGGTCAGCTTCAGGCGATCCTTGACTGCTTCGGCATCCGCTACACCGGCAGCGGCTACATCGGCAGTCTTCTCGCCATGGATAAAGATCTTTCGAAGAAGCTGCTCCGCGACGGAGGAATTCCGACCCCGGATAGCATGACCTTCCGCCGCGCCGACTACAGCGAAGAGGCGCTTCTGGAGCGGATCGGGCTGCCCTGCGTCGTCAAGCCCTGCTCCTGCGGCTCCTCCGTCGGCGTTTCCATCGTTTCCACCCGCGAGGAGCTGTCCTCCGCTGTCAGCGCTGCCTTTGCGCTGGAGGATCGCGTTCTGATCGAAAAGAAGATCATCGGGCGTGAGATGACGGTCGGTATTCTGAACGGGCGGGCACTGCCTCCGGTTGAGATCGTGCCGCGCAGCGGCTTTTACGACTACAAAAACAAATATCAGCCCGGCATGACCGACGAATTCTGTCCCCCCGACATCACGCCCGAGGAGGATCGTCTGCTGGCGGACGCGGCCCTGAAGACTGCCTCTCTGCTTCGCCTCGGCAGCTATTGCCGCATTGATTTTATTCTTTCCGACGGGATCCCCTATTGTCTGGAAGCCAACACGCTGCCCGGAATGACGCCCCTCAGTCTTCTCCCCCGCGAGGCTGCCGCGGTCGGGATCGGCTACGACGAGCTCTGCGAGATCATCGCCTTGAGCTGATCCATCGCCTGCCGTCCCTCCTCTGCCCTATAAAAAAAGCAAACCGTTTTCCCTTTCCGGGAAGACCGTTTGCTTTTTATTTGATTGTTTTCCTCCCGGATCCCGTTACGGGGCATCCTCCGTCCCGCTATCAGCCGCCGGGATTTTTTCTATTCCTTTTCCTGTGCCCTTACTGCACCTCAGAGAAGGAATCCTTTCCCACTCCGCAGAGAGGACACTCAAAATCCTCCGGAAGATCGGCAAATTTCGTGCCCGGCTCTATTCCGTTCTCCGGAGAGCCGGCCTCCTCGTCGTATTCCCATCCGCAGACATCGCATACATATTTCATCTTCTGTTATCTCCGTTTCCTTGGATTTTTTTCTATTTTATCATATCCCCCTGCCTCTTGTCTGTTGTTTTTACAACATTTTGCGCTTTTTCCTCTTGTTATTTTATAGGAAGACGCGCAGAGGAGACGCGAGGGAGACGCGCAGGGGGGCTTTTCCCCTCATTTCCGGGGAAAATTTCGGGATTCCGCCCGTAAATTTTCCGAACCTCTTGACATTATGATAAAAATTTATTAGAATAGTATTATATGCCGTTGTCATAAACCGCATAAATATCAAAATCAAGGAGGTGTACTATGGGAGATAAACTGTTGTTCTGCGCCATTGCACTCATCGTCGGGCTCGGGATCGGCAGCATGATCGGCTTTCTGATCCGCAAAAAGCTTTCGGAAGCCAAGATCGGCTCCGCCGAGCAGCAGGCTCAGAGGATCATCGAGGAAGGCGAGAAGGCCGCCGAGACCCTCCGCAAGGAAGCCCTGATCGAAGCCAAAGAAAAGATTCTCAAGGAAAAGAACGACGCCGAAAAAGAGATCAAAGAGCGCCGCAACGAGGTGACGAGGCTGGAACGCCGCGCGCTGTCCCGCGAGGAGACGCTTGAGAAGAAGATCGAAAGCTACGAGCGCAAAGAAGAGATTCTCAACCGCAAGATCAAAGAGCAATCCGAGCTGATCGAGCGCACCGAAGAGGTCAAGCAGAGCCAGCTTGAGAAGCTCGAAGCCATTGCCGGGCTTTCGCGGGAAGAGGCCAAAGCCGAGCTGATCCGCAGCATTGAGAGCGACGTCAAGCACGAAGCGGCGATGAAGATCGTCGAGATCGAGTCCCAGCTCAAAGAGGACGCCGACCGCAAGGCCCGCAACATTCTTTCCCTCGCCATTCAGCGCTGCGCTTCCGATCATGTATCGGAGGCGACCGTCTCTGTCGTTCCGCTTCCCAGCGACGACATGAAGGGACGCATCATCGGGCGTGAAGGCCGCAACATCCGCACCATTGAGACGATGACCGGGGTTGATCTGATCATCGACGATACCCCGGAGGCGATCACCGTTTCCTGCTTTGACCCTGTCCGCCGTGAGATCGCCCGTCTTGCTCTGGAGAAGCTCATTTCCGACGGCCGCATTCATCCCACCCGCATTGAGGAGACGGTGGAAAAGGCGCGCAAAGAGGTGGAGAACGTCATCAAGCAGTCCGGCGAGCGTGCGACCTTTGAGACCGGCGTTCACGGGCTCAATCCCGAGCTTGTCCGTCTTCTCGGCCGTCTTCGCTACCGCACCAGCTACGGGCAGAACGTACTGGATCATTCCATCGAGGTCGCGCACATTGCCGGCATGATTGCCGACGAGATCGGCGCCGACAGCGTTCTTGCCAAGCGTGCCGGGCTTTTACACGATATCGGCAAGGCCATGACTCAGGAGGTCGAGGGCTCTCATGTCCAGATCGGCATTGACATTGCAAGAAAGTACAAAGAGAACCGCGACGTCATCCATGCCATCGAAGCGCATCACAACGATGTGGAGCCTCAGACCGTTGTCGCCGTCATCATTCAGGCTGCCGACGCCGTTTCCGCTGCCAGACCCGGCGCAAGACGCGAGGATCTTGAGAACTATCTCAAGCGTCTTCAGAAGCTTGAAGAGATCGCCAACTCCTTCCCCGGCATTGACAAATCCTTTGCCATTCAGGCCGGCCGCGAAATCCGCGTGATGGTCAAGCCCGAGCAGGTCAACGATGATCAGATGATTCTGACCGCCCGCGAGATCGTCAAAAAGATCGAAGCCAGCCTGGAATATCCGGGACAGATTAAAATCAACCTGATCCGGGAAAGCCGTGCCGTCGATTACGCTAAATAATCCCCGATCGCGCATCGCTTCCTCCTTTTCTTGCTTTGAAGCAGTTGAAATAGATATTGATATAGAACTGATCCGAAATCCGGCGGCGCTGGCCGCTTTATATACGCTATACCATCTGTCAATAAGCATCTGAGGACGCCGTTCATCGGCGTCCTTTTATTTTGTGGGGATACGCGCGGGGGAACGCGCAGGGTGGGCTTCCCCAAAAAAGCCCCCCTGCACCCCGCAAAAACTTTTGTCCCTTGGGCATGGGCTTGGGTCGGCGGCGCGGGCGGTTGTGCCGCGAACGGCGATTGTGGGGCGGAGACGCACGCAAGGGCGAGACGCGCGGGGGAATATTCCTCCGCCGTTGTGTCAAAATATGACATCGATGTAAATATTAATTTGCTGTGAAGTAAATTTTAACAACTGCTCTTGAAAAAGCGAACTAAATCGGGTATTATATTATATATAACTATATCTATACTATATATCTTATGGGGAAATCCAAAACACGAAAGGGTAAGACACAGTATGTTGAACCAGACCGATTCCTCCCAATTTGACGAAATATGGACAATGACCCTTGACAAGCTGCGCGCCGACTATGCCTTTCCCGACACCATCATGCGGCTCTGGTTTGACGAGCTGCGCCTCACGATCCTGACGGAGGACACCGCCGTACTTCTTTCCAGGAGCGACTTCAAGCGCGACATTCTCTACAAGCGCTACCTCACCCAGATCACCTCCGCGCTTTCCGAAATCATCGGCTTTCCCGTTTCCGTCACCATCCGCTCCATCGAATCGGAGGCCCAGACCGCCGAGAAGATGACGGCGGCGGCGGAGAAGGAAGCGGGGGAGGGGGAATTCAACAGCTCGGAGCTGTATTCCACGGTCGGGCCGACCAAGGTCCTCAACCGCGCCTCCATTCCCGCCGCCTTTTCGGAATACACCTTTGAGAACTTCCTTGTCGGAAGCTCGAACAAATTCGCGCACGCCGCCGCGGTAGCGGTCGCCGACAATCCCGCGAACCGCTACAATCCCCTCTTCATCTACGGTCCCTCGGGGCTCGGCAAGACGCATCTGCTCTACGCCATCACCGATCGGATCCGGCGCAACTTCCCCGACTACCGGGTCGTCTACGTCAAAGGGGAGGAATTCACGAATCAGATGATCGACTCCATCAGCCGCAACATCGCCTCGGAGTTCCGGGAGAAGTACCGCAAATCCGACGTTCTGCTCATCGACGACATCCAGTTCATCGCCGGCCGCGCCGCGACGCAGGAGGAGTTCTTCCACACCTTCAACGAGCTTTACGAAAACCGGAAGCAGATCATTCTGACCTCCGACCGTCCTCCCCGCGACATCAAGCTGCTGGAGGAGCGGCTTCGCACCCGCTTCGAATCGGGGCTGACCGCCGACATCGAGCCGCCCGACCTTGAGCTGCGGGCCGCGATCGTCAAGCAGAAATCGAGCGCGCTCGGCATGACCATCAACGACGACGTCATGCTCTACATCGCGGAGAATCTGAACAACAACATCCGGCAGCTGGAGGGAGCGGTGAAGAAGATCGCCGCCCAGAGCCTGCTGACCGGCAAGGAGATCTCCCTCGACCTTGCGGTCCGCTGCATTTCCGACAAGATGGTCGGCTCGGAGCCGGTCACCGTCACCATCGACAAGATCCTCCACACCGTCTCCTCCCACTTCGGGGTTTCCACCGACGATCTGAAGAGCCGCAAGCGGAACAACTCGGTCAGCGCAGCGCGGCACATCGCCGTCTATCTGATCAAGAACCTGACCACCTGCTCCTTCCCCGCCATCGGCCGGGAGTTCAACCGCGACCACACGACGATCATGAACTCCATTGACGCGGTGGAAAAGCGGCTTGCCGCCGAGCCGACCTTTGAGGCGGAGCTGAACGACCTCATCCGCTCCATCCGCACCTGACCTCGGCAGAAAGCCCTGTGGATAACCTGCCGAAAACCTGTGGAAAACCTGTGGATAACGTTCCGCGGAGCGGGAAAAAATCCGCGCTTTCCCCAAGGGGCCTGTGGAAAACCCGGGAGATATCCACAGGTTATCCACAGGAAACCGACAAAATTCAACACGAAAAAACCCAGTTCCCAAGCCGTTTTTCCGACTTTTCCACAGTTTCCACAGCCCCTACTGCTACTACTACTGCTTAATATACTTATATTTATTTCATGCAATTTCCGCTCCGCGGAGAGAATCAGCGAAAGGAATCCACAATGAAAATCACGGTAGAAAAATCCCAGCTCCTCGATGCGGCCGTTCCCACCGCCGCCTTCGCCGCCAACCGCAGTTCCATTGCCGCGACGGAGGGCATCCTCCTCCGAGCCGGGAGCGAGTCCTCCTGCGACGTCTGCGCCTACGATCTTGAAAAGGGGATCAGGACCTCCTTCCCCTGCACCGTGGAGGAACAGGGCTCCGCCGTCATCAACGCCTCCCGCTTCATTCAGATCATCAAGGCGATGCCCGACGGGCCTCTGACCCTGACGGTGGATGAAAAGACCCTCAGAACCGTCATCCGCGCGGAAAGCGCCCGCTTCGAGCTGCAGTCGATCCCCGCCGGGGATTTTCCCGAAATGCCGGAGCTTCAGGTCGACCGCCTCTTCGCCATCCGCCACTGCGATCTGCGGGATCTGATCAAAAAGACGGAATTCGCCGTGGCCGACAACCATATCCGCCCGGAGCTGAACGGACTGTATCTGATCGTCAAGGATCGGAACATCACCGCCGTCGGCTGCGACGGAAACCGCCTCTCCGTCTATTCCAAGGTCTGCGACATTGAGAACATCGGCTCCGCGCCCGCCGATTTCGCCATTATTCTCCCCGGCAAGACCGTGACGGAGCTGGGGCGCTTCATCGAGGATTCCGAGCAGACCCTGAAGCTGCGGGTGGCAAGAAAGCATATCATGTTCTATATCGGTCGCTTCGTCATCTTCACCCGCCTCATTGACGCGGAGTATATCGATTACGACCGCTATATCCCCAAAGCCCCGCGGATCTTCCTCACCGTCGACGCCGCGCAGTTCACCGACTCCCTGGAGCGGGCGCTGCTCATCACCGAGGACCGGCAGCAGGGACAGGGCAGAAGCCCCGTCGTCTGCACCCTGAAGGAGGGCGTGCTGACCGTCTCCTCCTCCTCCGTCACGGGGCGGGTGAGCGACGATATTCCGGTGGAGCAGGAAGGGGAGGATCTTGAGATCGGCTTCAACTGCCGCGTGCTGCACGAGGCGGTGAGGGTCCTGGACGGGGGCAAGCTGAAGCTGTCCCTGACCTCCCCGCTGATGGGCATGACCATAGAGCCTGTCGGGGAGGATCAGTCCTCAAGGCTCCTGCTTCTGGTGCTGCCGGTGCGGATGAATAAATGATCTGCCGCCGCGTCGAATACCGGGATTTCCGGAACATCACGCAGGCGGTGCTGGAGCCCTCCCCCGACGTGACCGTTTTAAACGGCCTGAATGGGCAGGGAAAGACGAATTTCCTTGAGGGGGTATTCCTGTTCGCCGGCGTAAGAAGTTTCCGTACAGCCCACGAAAACGAGCTTGTACGCTTTGGCGCTCCGTTTGCCGAGCTGAAGCTCTTCTTCCACAACGGCAGGCGGGAGATGAACATGACGCTGCGGTGGCTTGCCGAATCGGGAAGGCGCTTCTGCCGCCTCAACGGCGTGCCGATCACCCGCCTCTCCGAAACGGTGGGCAATTTCCGCGCGGTGCTGTTCTGTCCCTCCCATCTGTCGATCGTGCGGGAGGGCCCGCCGATGCGCCGCCGCTTTCTCGATTCCGCCATCTCCCAGACCGATCCCTCCTACCTCCGCTCCCTGCAGAAGTATAACGCGGTGCTGGCGCAGCGCAACGCCCTGATCCGCATGAGCCGGGAGAGGCGGGACGACGGACTGTTCCTCAACAATGCCGAGCCCTGGTCGGAGCAGATGGCGGAGGAGGCGGAGCGGATCAGCCGAAAGCGGGAGGAATATACCGGGCGGCTGGCGGAACAGGCCGCGGTGATCCTCTCCGATATGACGGCAGGGCGTGAGACGGTGGGGATCAGCTATCAGACGCCCCGCTCCCGCGAGGAATATTTCAAACTCCTGACCGAAAACCTGCAGCGGGAGCTGCGGGCGGGCTTCACCCTCTACGGCGTGCAGAAGGACGAGCTGAAGATCACCCTCTGCGGAAACGAGGCCAAGGCATACGCCTCCCAGGGACAGCAGAGGAGCATTGCGCTGGCGATGAAGATCGCGGAGGGGGAGCTGTCGAAGGAATACGGAGGGGAATACCCCGTCTTTCTTTTCGACGACATCCTGTCGGAGCTGGACGAGACCAGACGGCAGTATCTGCTCAAGGGCGTGACGGGACGGCAGGTGCTGATCACCTCCTGCGATCGGGTGGAAACCGAGGCGAAGGTGCTGCGGATCGAAGGAGGACGGCTGATTTGAGGCCGCCGAGAGAATCGGCGCAAAAGGAAGGCCGCTGCCCGGCAGCGCCGCTTCGGGATCAAAGCATATGCTTCTTATTTAAAACAAAGGAAATAAGAAAACAGCAAGAAAATGTGAACAAAAAGAAAACACCCGAAGCGGAAAGCGGCAGGACTATATCGAAAAGCAATTGTCGCTTTGAGAAATCAAAAATTCTAATAGAAAAGCAAATCTGCGACGACAAGAAGCAAATGGAAGAATAAGAAAGCAAAACCTATGTATGACAGAGCAAATGCTTCATTTACAAAGCAACTGCGTATATCGCAGAGCAAATAACCGAATCAAAAAGCAGATGCTTTCCGTAAGAACCATATGATTTGAATATGAAGCAGATGCTTTTAATATGAAGCAGATGCTTTTAATATGAAGCAGATGCTTCCCAAAAAATCATTTACTTTCTATATGAATCATTTGCTTCTTCCATAAATTATTTGCTTTATTAAAGAAGCAAACGCTTCCCGTAAAAAGCAATCGCTTTCAATAGAGGGCAATTGTATCGAAAACAGAGCAATTGTTTCAGATAAAGAGTAATTGCTCTCCGAAACACCCGGATATCTCAAACAGAAAGCAAACCCGTCAGCCGTTTTATGGACAGCAGAAAGGCAGGATCTTATGTTTCTACACGTCGGCAACAAAAAGAATATCCGACTGCGGGAGATCATCGGCATCTTCGATATGGATACGGCGACGGTCTCTCCCCATACCCGCGATTTCCTCCGCTCCTGCGACCGCGCCGGCTTCACCGAGAACGCCGTCGACGAGCTTCCGAAATCCTTTATCCTCACCGAGACGGACGAGGTGATCTTCTCCCAGATCTCCACCTCCTCCCTCCTCGGACGGACAGAACCCGATAACCGAAACCAAGCGAAAGGAACAATCGACCATGACGAAAAATTACGATGAAAACCAAATACAGGTGCTGGAAGGGCTGGAGGCGGTCAGAAAGAGACCCGGTATGTATATCGGCTCCACCTCCGCGCGCGGCCTGCATCACCTGGTCTACGAGATCGTCGACAACTCCATCGACGAGGCGCTGGCGGGGGAATGCAGCGATATCCTCATCACCCTGCACGAGGACGGCAGTGCTTCGGTCCGGGATAACGGACGGGGGATCCCCACCGCCATCCATCATAAGATGAATATCCCGACCCCCAACGTCGTCTTCACCATCCTTCACGCCGGCGGAAAGTTCGGAGGCGGGGGATATAATATCTCGGGAGGCCTTCACGGAGTGGGCGCTTCGGTGGTCAATGCCCTTTCGGAGTGGTTCCGCTATGAGGATACCTATCAGGGAAAGACCTATAAGGGCAGCTTCCGCCGGGGCATTCCCGACGAGCCCTTTACCTATGTCGGGGAGAGCAGTCAGCGGGGCCTTTATGTCCGCTTCAAGCCCGACGCCGAGATCTTCGAGGAGACGGTCTTCGATTATAACGTCCTCCTCAACCGGATGCGGGAGCAGGCGTTCCTCAATCCCGGCATCCGCATCGTGCTTCGCGATGAGAGACGGCTGCCCGACGGGGAGGGGGAGATCCTCGAGAAGGTGCTGCACTATGAGGGCGGGATCATCAGCTTCGTGGAGCATCTGAATAAGATGAAGCACTGCTCCGTCATTCACGACGAGATCATCTACATGAAGGCGCAGAAGGAGTTCACCGTCGCGGAGATCGCCTTCCAGTATACCGATAAATACGACGAGACGCTGATGTCCTTCGCCAACAATATCATCACGCCGGAGGGCGGGACCCACGAGACCGGCTTCAAGACGGCGCTGACCAAGGTCATCAACGACTACGCCCGCAAAAAGGGCATCCTCAAGAACGACGACAAGAATCTCTCCGGCGAGGATACCCGCGAGGGGCTGACCGCCGTCATCAGCGTCAAGCTGAAGGACGCGCAGTTCGAAGGGCAGACCAAGGGAAAGCTCGGCAACGCCTATATCCGCTCCTTCGTCGACGGCATCGTCAGCGAAAAGCTGGAGGAATTCTTCGAGGAGAATCCCGCCGTCGCCAAGGCGATCCTCGAGAAGGCCATCACCGCCTCCCGCGCCAGAGAGGCTGCCCGCAAGGCCAGGGAGCAGACGAGAAAAAGCGCCCTCAGTACCGGCCTGTCCCTGCCGGGCAAGCTCGCAGACTGCCGGGAAAAACGGGCGGAGCTGACGGAGCTGTTCCTGGTGGAGGGAGATTCGGCGGGAGGCTCCGCCAAGATGGGACGGGATCCGGAATTCCAGGCGATCCTCGCCCTCCGGGGAAAGGTCCTGAACGTCGAAAAGACCCGCGCCGATAAGGTCTATTCCAACCAGTCCCTCATCCCGATCATCCAGTCGCTGGGCTGCGGCATCGGGGAGGAGTTCGATATCAATAAGCTCCGCTACGGCAAGATCATCATCATGGCGGATGCCGACGTGGACGGCTCCCATATCAGGATTCTCATCCTCACCTTCTTCTTCCGCTATATGAGAAAGCTGATCGAGGAGGGGCACGTCTATCTGGCTCAGCCGCCCCTCTACCGGATCTATCGCAAGAGCGGCAAGGGAGAGGAGCTGTATGCCTTCTCCGATGAGGAGCGCGACGTCTGTATCGAGAAGATGGGCGGCGGGGATAAGGTCCGCGTCGACCGGAATAAGGGTCTTGGTGAGATGAATCCCGAGCAGCTCAAGGATACGACGATGGATCCCGAAACCAGAACGCTGCTCCGCGTGACGATGGAGGACGCCATGGTCTGCGACGAGATGTTCTCGCTGCTGATGGGGGACGACGTCGAGCCGAGAAAGCAGTTCATTGAAACAAATGCGCGATACGCGGAAAATCTCGATATCTGAACGGGGAAGCGCCGGGTAAAAACAAAGGCAGGGTTTGGGGTGCGCCCCCCCGCCGCACAAGCGCATCCCGCCGTGGCATCGACCAAGCCCGCTGCCCCATAGCCCGCCCCCCAAGTCAAGGGTTTTTGGGGCGCAGGAGGGCTTTTCCCCAAAAAGATCTCCTGCAGCGTATCCCCCCGCTTTCCAAAGATACGGAACAATCATCCCGAAAGGACACAGTATGAGTAAAGAAGAAAAAGAGATCGGATACGAGTATCCGGATCAGAAGATCGTCGACGTTGAGATGGAAAAGGAGGTCAAGAACTCCTTCATTCAATACGCCATGAGCGTGATTATTTCGCGGGCGCTGCCGGATGTAAGGGACGGCATGAAGCCGGGACAGCGCCGTATCCTGTATGCCATGTATGAGGATCATCTCACGCATGAAAACGCATTCCGGAAGTCTGCGACGACCATAGGCGCCGTGATCGGACGATATCATCCTCACGGCGACTCCGCCGCTTACGGCACGATGGTGCGGATGGCGCAGGATTTCTCCTACCGATATCCCCTCGTTGAGGGCAAGGGAAACTTCGGATCGGTCGACGGGGACCCGCCCGCCGCTTACCGGTATACAGAGGCAAGACTGTCAAGGCTTTCCGATGAGATGATGAGGGATCTGGAGAAGGATGTGGTCAAGATGGACCGCAACTTCGACAATACCCTCGATGAGCCGTCGGTGCTGCCCTGCCGCTTCCCGAATTTCCTCGTCAACGGCGCGGTGGGAATCGCGGTGGGAATGGCGACCAATGTGCCGCCCCATAACCTCGGGGAGGTCATCGACGCTACGGTCTTCCGGATGGAGAACCCGGAATGCAGCGTCACGCAGCTGATGGAGTTCATCAAGGGCCCCGATTTCCCGACGGGCGCGACCATATACGGCGTCAACGGCATCCTGGAGGCGTATACCACGGGACGGGGCAGGATCAGAGTACGCTCGAAGGCGGAGGTGCTGGAGGATAAGCATCAGATCGTCATTACCGAGATCCCTTATATGGTCAATAAGAGTATGCTCATCGAGGCGATCGCAGGGCTGGTCAAGGAAAAGAAGATCGACGGCATCGTCGATGTCCGGGACGAGTCGAGCAAGAAGGGGATCCGCATCGTATTCGATTACCGCAGAGACGCAAACGGAGAGATTATCCTCAATCAGCTCTATAAGTACTCCCAGCTTGAGGATACCTGCTCCGTCAATATGCTCGCCATCGTCAACGGAGAGCCGAAGGTGCTGTCGCTGCCGAGTATCCTCGATCTTTATATCTCCCATCAGGAAAGCGTGATACGCAACCGCACCGTCTATGACCTTGCCAAGGCAAGGGCGAGGGCGCATATCCTGGAGGGCTATAAGATCGCCATCGATAATATCGACGAGATCGTGACGATCATGAAGACCTCCCCCTCCGTCCCGATCGCCAGGCAGACCCTGATCGATCGCTTCGGCCTGTCGGAGCTTCAGGCGCAGGCCATCGTCGAGATGACACTCGGTAAGCTCACCGGCCTGGAACGGCAGAAGGTGGAGGATGAGCTGCTGAAGCTGGAGGCGCTGATCGAGGATCTATGCGATATCCTTTCCCATGAGGAACGGATCAAGCAGATCATCAAGGACGATCTGATCCGCATACGCCAGCTCTACAGCGACGAGAGACGCACCGGGATCGCCGCCTCCGATAACGAGATCGTGTACGAGGATCTGATCGAGCGTCATACCTGCGTCATCACCCTCACCCGCGACGGCTATATCAAGCGCCTGGCCTCCGACGTCTATTCCGCACAGAGAAGGGGCGGGAAGGGTATCATCGGCATGACCACCAAGGAACAGGACGACGTCGATCAGGTCGTCGCCGTCAACTCCCATTCCTTCCTGCTGATGTTCACCAACCGCGGCAAGATCCATGTCAAGAAGGCATATCTGATCCCGGAAAGCTCCCGGACCGCCAAGGGAAGCGCCGCCGTCAATATCATCGATCTCGAAAAGGATGAGAAGATCACGGCGCTGATCTCGCTTGAGAATTTCGAAGGGGAGGGCTGCCTGACGATGATCACCCGCAACGGGATCGTCAAGCGGACCGCCGTCTCGGAGTTCGCCTATCAGAGAAAGGGCGGCAAGCGCGCCATTACCCTCGACGAGGGAGACGAGCTGATCTATGTGCGCGCTACCGAGCCGGAGGATGAGCTGCTCCTGGCTACCCGCGACGGCTATGCCGTCCGCTTCCCGATCTCCGCCGTGACCCCGACCGGGCGCAATGCGCGGGGCGTCATCGGCATTCGGCCGGGCAGAGGCGATTATGTCGCGGGCGTATGCGTCGTCGAGCCGGAGAAGACCCTGCTCACCATCACCGAGAACGGCTTCGGAAAACGGTGTGAATTTGAGGAGTTCGCCGCGCATAACCGCGGAGGGAAGGGAATGCGGTGCCATAGCGTCAGCGAGAAGACCGGAAAGCTCGCGTCGATCGCCGCCGTAGCGGAGCAGGAGGATATCCTGATGATCACCAATACCGGAACCGTGATCAGAACCCATGTCTCGGAAATCCCGGTGTACAGCAGAACCGCCTCCGGCGTGATCGTCATGCGCCGCAGCGAGGGCGCGTATGTCTCGAATTTCACCGTCGTGTCCAATGAGGAGGACGAGGAGCAGGATCAGGAGCCGGTCCCCGTCGGGACGGAGAGCGGTGACGAGGAGCAGACCGAGATGTAATGAAGGGGTGCGCATCTCCCGTAATCCTATCGCACTTCGCGGCACGATCCCTCGTGCCGCTGACCAATGCATATCTCCCCCGGGACAAAGGTTTTGGGGGTGCGCGCATCCCCCGCCGGTCTATCGCACTTCGCGGCACGATCCCCCGCGCCGCTGACCAATGCATATCTCCCCCCGGGACAAAGGTTTTGGGGGGACAAGCGTCCTCCCCGCCATCCTATCGCATTTCGCGGCACGATCCCTCGTGCCGCTGACCAATGCATATCTCCCCCGGGACAAAGGTTTTGGGGGTGCGCATCTCCCGTAATCCTATCGCACTTCGCGGCACGATCCCTTGTGCCGCTGACCAATGCATATCTCCCCCCGGGACTAAGGTTTTGGGGGGTGCGCATCTCCCGTAATCCTATCGCACTTCGCGGCACGATCCCTCGTGCCGCTGACAAAAGCA
>CALWTY010000053.1 GCA_944384585.1 uncultured Clostridia bacterium
CCCTGTGTTTTGCCCTTAATTTTTCCCTCACGAGCGTCCGTGAGGCCATAAAAATGCGGTAATGTTCGATAACAGCCCATAACACCTTTGCATGGATAAATTGGCGTATTTTCAAGGGTTTTCGGGGGTTTAATAACACCCGATAACGCCTCTCGGAAGGTGGTGAAATTTCAAGGGGCTAATTTCTTTTTCATAAAACATTCTCCTTGCATTAGGTGTTGGTATTATTATTTTACCATATACATACGAATAATCCCTAAACCTTCGATACAGGCAGTTTTATATCACGTAAATATTTTATATTTCATTTTGAAAAATTGAAAGAGACTGCAAGGCGAGCGGTAGGATGAGGGTACTGATTTTTAAAAATAAAGCGAGATGTATACCCGCAAAGGACATACATCTCGCTGTTTTTTAGGCTTTTTTAATTTTAGTAATTGTGTTTATGATTTGTATGATATCATCAATTTCATTGCAAGTATATTCTTCCAACGATTTTTCAATATCATAGCGCTGTGATATTGCTGTTTCATCACATTTTTCATTTAGCAATCTGCTACTTGGAGTGTCTAAAGCAATTGCGATTTTGCTTAACGTTTCTGCGCTGAAATTGTTAATTCCGCGCTCTATTTTGCTAATACAACTTATAGAGAGATCTGCGAGCTCAGAAAGTTCCGCTTGGCTTATTCCAATCGTTTTTCTTGTTTTAGAAATTCTTTTACCTACATTTACAAGGAATTTTGATTTTCTCATGTCGTTACCTCATACTATCTGTACTCGACATGACCTCAAGCATTATTCTTGCTCCAAGCTTAAATGCATATGCAAATATTTCGCGTTCGTTGATATCGATCAGCTCATTGTAACAATCATCGAATTTTTTAAGTATCTCTTTTTGCTGATCGTTTATCGTAGAGAGTAGGTTGTCATGATGATCGGCAATATAACCCGTCAATTGCTTTGTTTCCTTGTTAGCACTTCTGCAATCGGTATTAGGGCAGATATTCCCGTAAAACAGTTCTTCAAGGACAGATCTCATTTGTAAATGACCTCCTTGAAAACGATTTCTTCCGCGCACACTTTGATGTTGTTCATCTCAGCAGCCCAATGGAGCATATCACGAGTTTTCAAATTTTCGTCGATACCTCTTTCGGCGGCAAGGCGTGGAATGATGGTCTCAAGCATTTTGTTTGCTTCAAAGTCGATTTCGTGTAACCGAGCGTTCAACTTGCCTTCGGTCAGTAACGTGGTGTACCTTCCGCGACGATGATTTTTTATATAATCAAGATAAAAATGCCCGTACTTGCCAATTTGATAATTGGTTTGTTCGGGCAGTTTCATTTTCGGAATAAGACGCCCATTGTCTTCACGATAGGTGCCACCAAGTTGTTCGTAAAATGTTTTCATTACAGTATCTCCATTCAAATTATTATTTGCGATATACTGTATCGATTGTCTTTACCACTTGTTTTTGAAACCTTCGTTACGGGGTCTCGTCATTAACCAAATGCCCTTTCTTTTAGTGCATCCAATAAGATAATACCTTGAATACTCTGGCATGGTTCGCTTTACAATTACAGTGGATATACTTATTATATTGATAGTGGCTATAATCAATAAGAACATGGGAAGCGGCAGGGCGGTAGCCACCCATGAATCGATGACTTCGTTTGAGTCATTGATTATTTTTTCGTGAGTAGCAACTACACCTTTTGATTCAAGAAATGACATTAGCTGCTCTTTTTCATTGGTCGTTGCATTTACATTAAAAACCACATAAAAATTTCTTCCACTTGAAAGTGAATACTTCTCAAGTTTTTCTTGCGGAATAGTTTCTTGGGTTAAAAAAACCATAGTATTATTAACTCTGAATAGTATACTTGAATCTTGCACGCTATTGCTGGATACATTGAAGGATGGATACACAACACTATCTCCGATAATGCCAACTACAGTAGCAGTTATATTATTATCCAATGTTATAGTATCACCAATCTTTGTATTTCCCCACGTCACCCCACCGATTACAGCTTCGGTATATGTAGGATCATCACTCAACCATCTGCCTTTTTCGGTATGAAGCTTGAAACTCTCTCTCATTTGTTTGTTGTAAATCATTACATTTGCAATAGAGTCATTTAAGTCAACAGCGAAATTGTTGTAAGACAGAATGTGGGAACATGCATCGTATTGAACAATCTCGTTTTTTAGTTCAGTATTGTCTTGAATATGAACTTCATCTTCGTAATAGGGCATGTAATAAACACCATTTGCGAGTTTATCATTTAACATAACATTTTTGGTATATGACGTATAATTATATTCGCCTATAAAAGTTGAAAGGATAAACATTGCCACAGTTAACATAAGCATTGTAATGATGATTGGGAGCATGTTCTTTTTTATAAAGGAATAACATATAGTAAATGTTTTCATAATTCACCCCATCATTTACGAAATAAAGTTGTTTGAATTTGTTATTGCAGATCTGTTTACGCGTACACTAATGTAAACATACACAACAATGTATACGGAGAACAATGTTATAAAGAACAAAATCAGATAGTCTGACATTGTATAATAATAGTCCCCAAAGATATTTAGCTTACTGAAGAATGGCTTATATAACGCAACATGAATAATCTGTGACAGTAAACTTGAAAACAACAAAAAAACAAAAACAACTCCGCCAATAATCGTTTTGGTGACTTTTCTTGTAGCACCGATTATCTCATATATGTTTAATTCGTATGCGTTTCTATCGTAAATAGAGATCATCAGATATAAAAAGGCTAATACGCAGAGCAAGTAAATGACAATGACGGTAATAAGCGTAGCACGTGTTGTTTCGTTTAATCCAGTCGAACTGACATTTTCTACTACATAACTCTCTAAATCTGATGAAAGTAATGTTAGAATAGATTGTATATCCTTATTTGCAGCATCAATAGAAATTACATCGGGAATAAATCCGTTGGCTTCAAATGTTTCTTTTGACATAACGAAGGCGGGAATTAACGAACTCCCTACAACCTTAAGCGTTTTGCCGTTCAGAATGATTGTATCTCCTATAGTAATGTTTTTAATATCGGTTGGTATGATAACAGAATTTATTTCCTCGAGATTATCCGCTGTTCCTGTTAAAGTGTAAATCAAATCCGGAGTTTCTTTTGCGCGTATGCTGAATTCCCGGATCTTGTTATTGTCGCCAACGGAGCTGTTTCCAAGATCAATCCGTGTGTAATATTCAAGCTCAACCTTGAAGTCGCTAAGCTTTTGATCCATTTGCTCAGAAGATAATTTCTCACCCGATGTATAGTAGACAAAAATATCCGCTAAACCATCTTTTTCGTTCAATTGGGCGATTATGCCATACATGTAAGTAAACATAATATTGCATGTTAAAACCCCTATGAATAGCGTTGTGAAGAAAAACTTATCCTCTGCGACCAAAGCCTTTAACTTTGCAAAAATCAAATATAATATTTTCATGGTATTTTACCTGTTGTATTTATAAAATAAGAGTCAGGTGACTTGATATCGGTTTGTGTACGTTCAATTATAAGTTGAGCATCCGGATGTTCCCATAACAAAACTAATGTACCGTCCGGATTTAAGTAGTAAACTCCAATATATTTAATTGGTAACAGCCCCGGATTTTCCGTCAACTCATCTTCAGTGTATTGATTTGTGTCTTCTCCCGAATGTATTTCTCTCCCGGTTTGATCCAAGACGAAATATGGGTTTGAATTTCTTCCTTTATTAAACCAGATATCCCATTTTTTTGCGCTAATCGTGAAATAGTAATAATGGTATCTAACACCATTATCAAAATCATACACAACCGGAGTTGAAAGACTCCCCTTATATGAAACCCCTTTGCTTGTAAGCAAATATTCAAATTGAATATTATCACTATCTTTGGTATATGTAATTCCCGATTCTATGTCATCATAATGAATTGGGGTCATTCCAAATAAATTAATTACAAATATGAGAAATAAAATAGCAAGTATAGCTAATACGATTATAGTTACCTTTTTTGGCTTCGAAATAGTTGTTTTGTGCGAAATCATATATAAGTACCCCCAAATCATCATAAATAAATGCGAGGCAAGAGTAGCGAGCACAGTCACTTACTCTTGCCTCGTACACGTTATGCGCTACTGAACAAAGTAGGTGTTAACCCGGCAGATTATAGGTGCTCTTCTCGCTGCTCCGGTTATAAACACCGTTAATTTTAAAGGTAGCGGTATGATACAAATGAGTTGCATAACTCGGATTGATATATGACGTGTATGCTCCACAATAACGATTGTCATCCATTTCGTTGGCGATCTTTGAGTAATTTGACCCGATCCAACAATTCTATTGTGATTACATTATACCACACATTCATTTATTTGGCAAGTGCATGATCGTTATTTGTGGAAAAAATATATAATTATTTGGCTTTTTTCCGAGTTCGCTGTGTAAGGCGGCAAATATGAAAAGTGGTTTTGAGATGATCTCCGGAATGCTTTCAAATCGCTTTGTGCGAATCCTATCATGTTTTGTTGAGGGAAATTAAAGCCGAGAATCCGGCAGGACAGGCGGGCTTCCGCCCGCCGCCCGAAAACAGTTGACGGCGGGGCGAAGGTGCGGTATAATAGAACAGAGGGGAGGCATGCGCCGCAAGCGGCAAAGCCGAGCTCCCGAATACAGAGAAAGGTGAACCTGACCTTGAAAAAACAATACCGGATCCTCGCGGTCGGGGACGTGGTCGGCGCGGAGGCGACCGACGGCGTCTGCCGTGCGCTCGGAAAGCTCAAGCAGGAATGGAATATCGACCTGACGATCGTCAACGGAGAAAACGCCGCGCCCGGCAACGGCCTCGACAGAAGCTCGGCGCAGCGCCTGTTGAGCGCGGGAGCGGATGTTCTGACCTCCGGCAATCATATCTGGCAGAAGCGGGAGATGGAGGACTATATCGGGGAAAATCCCTGCATTCTCCGCCCCGCCAACTATCCCGACTCTGCGCCAGGCAGAGGCTATGTGATCCATGACAGCTTCGGGGTGCGGGTGCTGGTGATGAATCTCCTCGGCTGCGTCTATATGGAGCCGATCGCGTCCCCCTTTGAGACCGCGGAGCGGATCCTGCGGGAGCAGGAGGGAGCTTATGACCTCTCGGTGCTGGATTTTCATGCCGAGGCAACCGCCGAAAAGCTGGCGCTTGCCTTCTTCCTTGACGGGCGGGTCAACGTCGTCTTCGGCACGCATACCCATGTGCAGACCGCCGACGCAAGAGTGCTGCCCGGCGGAACGGGCTATATCACCGACCTCGGGATGTGCGGCCCGGTCGATTCGGTCATCGGGGTGAAAAAGGAATGCGTTATCCGCAAGTTCCGCACCCGGATGCCGGTGCGCTTTGAGACGGCCTCCGGCCCCCTCTCCCTCTGCGGCGCGATCTTCACTTACGATGCCGACGCCCGCCGCGTGATCTCGGCAGAGCCCGTCAGCCGGAGCCTCCGCTGATCCGGGATTTTCCCTCGCCTTCACAGTATTTTTAATATTTGTAATTGATTATTTTATGATTGTGTGTTACAATAATAGGAAAAGGATTTTCGGAGGCTGCGGCTTGCCGGGATTCGCTTTCGAACCGGCAGCGCGCGCTGCCTTCCATACTCCATTGACCCAAAAGCGGATTTGCTCCGGGAGTTTCCCGCTTCTCCCTGAAAGGAACTTGTCTTTATGCCGAAATATATAGAAAAGGCGGAAAAAATGCGGCTGCCGGTGGCGGCGCTGCGCGGCCTGATCGCATTTCCGTCGATCCCGCTCAGCTTCGAGCTGTCGGATGAACGCCTCGCCGCCGTCTGCCGCGAGGTGGAAAAGGAGGACGGACTGCTCTTTCTGGTCTCCCAAAAGGATCTAGCCTCGGAGGAGGTCCGTCCCGAGCATCTCTTTACCGTCGGAACGGCTGTGCGTATCCGTCAGACCGTCAAGCTGCCGGAGGGCAGCCTGAAGGTCTTTGCCGTCGGGCAGAGCCGCGCCGTCGTGGAATCCTACGAGCAGACGGAGGAGGGGCTTTTTGCCAACCTGATCTGCAAATCGATCCTGCTGGAATCGGGCGGAGGAATTCGCGGCGAGGCGCTGACGGCCGAGATGCGCAATGCCTTTGACGGCTTCTCCGCGCTGATGCCCAAGGTGTCAAATGAGCTTGTGACGGCAATCAGAACCGTCCAGGATCCCGCGCTCCTCTCCGATTTTATCGCCTGCAACGTACTGATGAACTATACCGACAAGCAGCTTGTGCTGGAGGAGTTTGATCCCCTCCGCCGCGCCGAGCTGGTCGCCCTGCTGCTGGAGCGGGAGGGGGAGATCCTCCGCGCCGAGATGCAGATTCATAAAAAGGTCCGCTCCCGTATCGACGCCAATCAGCGCAGCTATTATCTCAAGGAGCAGCTCAAGGCCATCCGCGAGGAGCTGGGCGAGGGTGAGGAGGAGGAAGACGAGGAGATCGTCGAATACAACGCGATGATTGCCGCCGCCAAGCTCCCGGAAGAGGTGCGGGACAAGCTGGTGAAGGAGGTCAAGAAGCTCGCCAAGATGCCCTATACCTCCGCCGAAAGCAGCGTTCTTCGGAATTATCTCGATCTCTGCCTGGAGCTGCCCTGGAAGATCAAGACCAAGGACAGGATCGACGTCGCCGCGGCGCGGAAGGTACTCGACCGCGACCATGACGGGCTGCAGAAGGTGAAGGACAGGATTCTGGAGTTCATCGCCGTCAAGCAGCTCAACCCCTCGCTGAAAAATCAGATCCTCTGTCTGGTCGGCCCTCCCGGAACGGGAAAAACCTCGGTCGCCGCGTCGATTGCCCGCGCTCTGAGGCGGAAGTATGTCCGCGTTTCCCTCGGCGGCGTCCGGGACGAGGCGGATATCCGCGGTCACCGCAAGACCTATGTCGCCGCCATGCCGGGGCGGATCGTCAACGCCGTCCGGCAGGCCGGCACGATGAACCCCGTCATCCTGCTCGACGAGATCGACAAGCTGACGCGGGACGCGCACGGAGATCCCTCCTCGGCGCTGCTGGAGGTGCTGGATGCCGAGCAGAACAAAACCTTCCGCGATCACTTCCTGGAGCTGCCTCTTGATCTCTCGGACTGCCTCTTCATTGCAACGGCAAACGAGATCGAGAATATCCCGCGTCCCCTCGCTGACCGAATGGAGATCATCGAGCTGAAAATCTATACCCGCCACGAAAAGCTGGCGATCGCAAAGGATCATCTGATCCCCAAGCAGCTCGCCCGGCACGGGCTGAACAAGCGGATGCTGAAGCTTCGGGACGACGCGGTGCTGGAGCTGATCGATTTCTATACGCGGGAGGCAGGCGTGCGGAATCTCGAACGGGAGATCGCCTCCCTCTGCCGGAAGGCGGCGAAAAAGATGGTGGAGAGCGGAGAAAAAACGCTTGTCATCGGCGCGGCCGACGTCAGAGCTTATCTCGGGGAGCGAAAGCTGCTGCCGGAACGGATCAGCGCCGACGATGAAATCGGCGTGGTAAACGGGCTGGCCTATACCGAAACGGGAGGAGATCTGCTCCGCGTCGAGGCGGCCGCCATGCCGGGGAACGGCAAGCTGGAGCTGACAGGCTCTCTCGGAGACGTGATGAAGGAATCCGCCAAGGCCGCCATCACCTATATCCGTTCCCATTCCGACGAGCTGGGGATCGATTCCGATTTTTATAAGACGAAGGACATACATATTCACGTTCCCGAAGGCGCAGTGCCGAAGGACGGCCCCTCTGCCGGTGTGACGATCGTCACGGCGCTGGCGAGCGAGCTATCCGGCAAGCCGGTGAGACGGGACGTCGCCATGACCGGCGAGGTCACGCTCCGCGGGCGGGTGCTTGCCATCGGCGGGCTGAAGGAAAAGACGATGGCGGCCTATAAGGCGGGAGTCAGAACCGTCTGTATTCCGCGGGAGAACGAACGGGATCTTTCCGAGATCGATCCGCTGGTTCGCGAGAAGCTGAGCTTCATCCCCTGCTCCGACGTCGGGCAGGTGCTGGACGCCGCGATTGTCCGATGAGGTGACCCATGAAGCTGAATCTGCAGAAGGCAGCCCTTGCCATTACCGCCGGTCTTCCGGCGCAGTTTCCCGACGGACGGCAGCCGCAGGTGGTCTTTTCGGGACGCTCCAACGTCGGGAAAAGCTCGCTGATCAACTGCCTTCTCCGCCGCAAGGCGCTGGCGCGGGTCAGCTCCGCCCCCGGCAAGACCATCACCGTCAACTTCTACGATATCGACGGCAAGCTCTATTTCGTCGATCTGCCCGGCTACGGCTACGCCAAGCGTCCGCCGCAGGATAAACGGCGCTGGTCGGCGCTGACCGATCGCTTCGTCCATTCCCCCTGCGACCGACGGCTGTTTCTTCAGCTGATCGACCTCAAGACCGGCCCTACCGCCGACGACCGCATGATGCTGGAGTGGCTGGAGGCGTCGGGGACTCCCTATGCCGTTGTCGCAACCAAGGCCGACAAGCTTAACCGCACCGAGACGGAGGAGGCGCTCCGCGCCCTGTCGACCCTCGGCGTTGAGGTGATCCCGTTTTCCGCCCTCACAGGCGCGGGACGGGATCAGGTTTGGAATCTAATCGATCGCCGGCTCGGCGCTTCCTCCGATCCGGCAGAGGAGTCACATGATATTTGATTTGATACGAGGTCACTTTTCCGCTGAGGATCTGATGATCCTGCTTCTGAGCATCCCCGTCATCCTCATCGCCCTCTCCTTCCACGAGTCGGCGCACGGCTGGATGGCGGAGCGCCTGGGGGACAAGACCGCCCGCTGGAACGGCAGGATCACAATGAATCCCGTCCGCCATTTCGATCCGATCGGAATGCTCTCGATGCTCTTCCTCGGCATCGGCTGGGCAAAGCCGGTTCCGATCAACCCCCGTAACTTCGAAAACCCCAAAAAGGGGATGGCGATCACCGGCCTGGCCGGCCCGGTCTCGAATCTCATCCTCGGATTCGGAGGGATGCTGGTCCTTCGGATCGCGGAGGAGGCCTTTGCGGCGATCGGTCCGGTGAGTCAGGAGGTCTATTTTCTGATGACGCTGGTGGCGACCTTCTTCTCCCTCTTTGCAACGATCAACGTCTCCCTCGCCGTCTTCAATCTGATCCCCGTTCCGCCCTTCGACGGCTCGCGGATCTTCTATTTCCTGCTTCCCGACCGCCTCTATTTTTCGGTGATGCGCTACGAGCGGGTGATCATGATGATCGTTATCCTCGCCGCCCTTTCGGGGCTTCTGTCGGTACCGCTCAGCTGGGCGAGCGGCAAGATCCTGCAGCTGTTTGACTTTATCATCGGGCTGGTGCCGTTCCTATGAGCGGGCCGAGCTTCCGGCTGGAGGTCTTTGAGGGGCCGCTGGATCTGCTCCTCTCCCTCATCGCCAAGAACAAGGTCGATATCTGCGACATTCCGATCGCGCTGATCCTCGACCAATACATGGAATATCTGGAGCAGATGCGGCAAATGGACATGGAGATCGCCGGCGAGTTTATCGTCATGGCTGCCGAGCTGATGCTGATCAAGAGCCGGATGCTCCTGCCCAAGCCGGAGGAAGCGGCGGAGGAGGAGGATCCTCGCGCCGCCCTTGCCCGCGCTCTGATCGAATACAAGCGCGCCAAGGAGGCCGCCTCCTATCTGTCGGAGCAGTACGGGCTTTACGCCGGTCGGATCGCGAAGGAGCCGGAGGTGCTTGACACCCGATCGGAGCTGCCGGAGCATCTTGAGACAGAGCTGCTGACGCGGGCGCTGCAGCGGGTTCTGAGCCGTAACAGCCGCCTTCCCGATCTTGCAAGGGAGTCGGAGCTGGCAATCCGCCGCCTCCTCTCCGCCAAGGTCGTGCCGGTGTCCGCCAAGATCTTTACCGTGATGCGGATTCTGGCGCGGCGGGAAGCGACCGATTTTGAGGAGATTCTGCTGACGGCGCGCTCCCGCTCCGAGTTGATCGCGCTCTTTTCCGCGACGCTGGAGCTGCTGAAGGTGCAGCGCGTTACGATGCAGACCGAGGGGGAGCAGGTGATCCTGTCACTTGACCGAAGACATTCAAGGGAGGCTGCTGCGATATGATGCGTGAAGAATTGATCCCGGTGATTGAGGCGGTGCTGTTTGCCGCCGGATTCCCGGTCAAATATACCCGGCTTCAGGAGGAACTTGGAATCGGACGGGAGGAGCTTGACGCGCTGCTTGACGCGCCCGCCTTCCGCTACGAAGGGAGGGGGATCCGCCTGGTGCGGTTTTCCGACTCCTGCCAGCTCTGCACCTGTGAGCTGTATGAGAAGCAGGTCAAGGCGGTGCTGGGAATGCGGAGCGGCGGCGCGCTGTCGAACTCCGCGCTGGAGGTGCTGGCGATCGTCGCCTACAATCAGCCGGTCACCAAGGCGTTTATCGAGCAGGTAAGAGGGGTGGACAGCTCCTACGCGCTGACAACGCTGGGGGAAAAGCAGCTGATAGAGGTGACGGGACGGCTTGATGTGCCGGGGAAGCCGAATCTTTACGGCACGACCGATACCTTTTTGCGGTGCTTCGGGTTGGCTTCTCTTGAGGAATTGCCGAAGAGCGAGGTGCTGGAGGCGGTGGCAGAGCGGGGCGAGGAGAATGCCGAAGCCGGGGATGCCGACGGAGCCGCCGGACTTCCGGCGGCGCAGAGCGTGAGGACAGACGGGGCCCCGGCGGGGGCGGGAAGCGGTGGCGCTTCTGCCGTCGTGCAGCTCGGAATGGTCTTTCCCGACGAAACCGCCGAGGACGTCCCGACAGATTAAGCCTGCGTCCCGAAAGGGACGACATGGCGCAGACCGCATCCGGGCGACAGCCCAAGAACCGCTTCCGCGAGGAGCGGATGAACTGACAAACGAAGGGGGGAGAGAATGAAAGCGCTGATTATCGTGCTTGCCGCGGCGGGCTTACTTCTGCTGATCGGAATGATCCGCATCACCGTCGATCTTCGCAAGGAAGACGACCTGCTGCTGACCCTGCGGCTGCTCGGCCTTCGGCTGAAGCTCCTCCCGAAAAAGAAAAAGCCGCCGAAGCTCAAGAACTTTCGCATCCGGAATTTCCGCAAAATGCGGATCCGCGAGGAGAAAAAAGCCCTTGCTGCCCTTCGCAGAAAGGTGAAAAAGGCGCGCAAGGCGCAAAGAAAGGCGGAGGCGGCGGGGAAGCCGCTCCCGCAGGAGCAAAAGCCCGAAAAGCGTTCCCTTCGCGAGACCGTCGCTTTTGTCACGGCGATCCTTCGCCATGTGCCGGGACGGGTGCTTCGCGCGATCGGGCGATATCTGCGGATCGATCTGCGGCAGCTTTCGATCACGGCGGCGGGCAAGGAGCCTGCCGAGGCGGCGAAAACCTACGGCATTCTCGCACAGGCGACGGCCTATCTGACAGAGCTTGCCGATCACACGCTGAAGATGCGCTACCCCAACGGGCGGGAGGGGATTGTGACGGTCGACGTGGATTTTCTGACGGATCGGATGGATTTTCGGTTCGATCTGTCGGTGAGTATCCGGGTGTGGCAGATTCCGGCGAGCGGAATTGCGGCGCTGAAGGGCTATCTGTCGGCGCGCGCCTCTCTCCCTCGCGCGAAACAAGAAGCGTCGGAGGGCGATCCGCCCGACGCAAACAAAACAAGCGGCGAACCGAAGGACAGCGATCCGATGAACGGAAATGCGAAGGAATGTACGCCGAAGGACGGTAAGCCGAAGGACGGTAAGCCGAAGGACGGTAAGCCGACGAACGGTATGCCGAAGAACGGTAAGCCGAAGATCGGCAGATCGGAGCGGGGCGCTCCGAAGCAGGATTCCGTCCTCTGGGACAACCCGCGCCGCTGCGGCAGCGCCGTGGCGGAAGGCGAAGCGGGAAACGAGGCGGGCAAGCCCGCTCGGCAGGGATCCTCTGCCGACGTATTCAGTCAATTCCCCGCGAAAGCGGCAGTCAATACAACAATACCCGCGGCAGCGGGAACGGAGGTTTAACATGGCGGACAATAAGCTCAGCGAAATGATCAGCTCTTCCCTCGAAAGCATCCGCGCCATCGCGGATTCCGGCACCGTGGTCGGTGATCCGATCCCCACCAACAACGGGACGGTCATCATTCCGGTTTCCAAAATCTCAGTCGGCTTCGCTTCCGGCGGGCTGGACTACCTGCCGAAGAACGGCGACAAGAAGACCGACGTCCCGCAGCCGGGCAAGCTCCCCGCCAAGGGGACAACGCCCTGCTTCGGCGGGGGAGGCGGCACCGGCATCTCGGTGACTCCCGTCTGCTTCATCGCGGTCGATAAGGACGGCAACGTCACGATGCTTAACATCGGAGGCGGAGCGGCTTCCGTGCCGCCTGCGGTCGGGGTGGTCGACTCGGTGGCTTCCTTTGCCGACCGTCTGCCCGATCTGATCGAGCGCTTCAAGGCGGTTTTTGCCAAGAAGAAGCCGGAGGATCGCGCGGACGATCAGACGCTGGAGGAGGAGCTTGCGCCCCTCCGCGCCGAGGTCGAGGATCTGGAAAAGGAGCTTAAGACGCTGACCGACTCGGAATAAGCGGCGTTCCCTCCGTCTCACGATCCCGGCGGACGGGAGTTGGCATAGCCCTGCCGTTTCCTTCATATATTGGCATAGATGGGAAACGGAGGGATCGGATATGGATCAATGCAGACGATGGGCGATCGTCCTGCTGGCGGCACTGCTGGTGCTTCCGGCGGTCAGAGCCGTCTCCTCGGAGGCGCCTTGGGCCGCGGAGGGAGGGCTTGCCGCTTCTGACAGCGGGGATGACGGCCGGGTGGAGGAGCATCCCGCTCCGGAGGAGAATCACCTCCCGACGGGAAGCCTCCTTCCGACAAACGGGGAGGAATATGCCCCGAGCGGGAGCGAGCCGTCTGTTTCGGCGGCTTCCGCGATCCTGATCGACGCCGGAAGCGGACTTGTTTTGTTTGAAAAGGATGCGCAGGTCAGGCGGCCGATGGCGAGCACCACCAAAATCATGACGGCGCTTCTTGCCATCGAGGAGATCGAGCTTTCAAAGCCCGTCACCGTTCCGAAGGAGGCAGTCGGCGTCGAGGGATCGTCGGTCTATCTCTACGAAAACGAGCGGCTGACGATGGAGGAACTTCTCTATGCGATGATGCTGGAGAGCGCGAACGATGCGGCAACCGCCATTGCCATTGAGACGGCGGGCAGCATCGAGGCGTTTGCAGAGCGGATGAACCGCCGCGCCGCCTCGCTGGGGCTGGCAGATACCTCCTTTGAAAATCCTCATGGCTTGGACGGCGAGTCGCACTATACGACGGCCTCCGATCTGGCGAGGCTGACCGCCGCCGCCCTGGAGAATCCGACCTTTCGTCAGATCGTATCGACCTATCGGAAGGTGATCCCGATGCAGAACGGCGAGGGATCCCGGCTTCTGCTCAATCATAACCGCCTTCTCCGCTCCTATGACGGCGCGGTCGGAGTCAAGACCGGCTTCACCCGCAGGAGCGGACGCTGTCTCGTGACCGCTGCGGAGCGGGACGGCGTGCTGCTGATTGCCGTCACCCTGAACGCTCCGGACGATTGGAACGACCATCGGCGGATGCTCGATTACGGCTTTTCCCGCGTGGAGCGGATCGAGCTGATCGGAGAGGAGGGGCTTTCCGGCCTTGCAGCGGTGGTGGGCGGAGAAGCGGAGGCTGTGCCGTATTCGGCGGAGGGGCCTCTTTCCGTTGACCTGATCCGCCAAGAGCATCGTTTTTCGACGGTGATCGAGATGGCGAATTTCTACTATGCGCCGATTGAGGCGGGGGAGACGCTCGGAAGGATCGTGTTCTACGACGGCGATGTTGAGATCGCCTCGGCGGCGCTTCGCGCCGCAGAGGGGGTCGCCAAGCGTCCGGAACGCCTGACCTGGCTTGATCGGCTGAAGGCGCTCTTCGGACGATGACTGCCGCGCGGGGCGGAGGACAAATCGGGCGGCAAAACCGTCGTCGGGGTGAGGCAGGTTATCCTCTTCCCGGTGCGGGGAGCCCCGCAGGGAAGTGCCATGAGTCGTGGGCGGCTGTCGTCCGCGTCTTCTGACGATAAGAAAAAAGGAAAGATCGTGATTTTATGGGAACAAACGACATCGGAATCAGGGTTCAGAAATTTGTTGCCGATTGCGGGCTGATGTCCCGCCGCCATGCCGAAAAGGAGATCCTTGCCGGACGGATCCGCGTCAACGGCGAGCCGATTGAGCAGGGGCGGCGGATCATTCCCGGCGTCGACCGGGTCGAATATCTCGGAGTGCCGGTCGAAAAGCCCTCCGACAAGGGGTTTGTCTACATTATGCTTAACAAGCCGCGAGGCTATGTTACCACGATGAACGACGAGCTGGGACGGAAGTGCGTGGCCTCTCTGGTGCAGGACGTCGGCTGCCGCGTCTATCCCTGCGGGCGGCTTGACCTCGATTCCGAGGGGCTTCTGATCCTGACCAACGACGGCGTGCTCGCCAATAGACTCATGCATCCCTCCCACCACATTCCGAAGCTCTATACCGTGCGGGTCAAGGGACAGGTCACCGAGCGTCAGGTTGCCCTGCTCAATCAGCCGATGACGCTTGACGATTATGTCACGCGCCCCGCGGTCGTCCGCATCCTCTCGATGCGGGAGGAGGAGACGCAGCTCGGCGTGACGCTGCTGGAGGGGCGGAATCGTCAGATCCGGCGGATGTGCGAGGCTGTCGGGCTGGAGGTGCTGCGCCTGCGGCGCACCGCGATCGGAACGATCACGCTCGGCAATCTCAAGAGCGGCGCATGGCGTCATCTTTCCCGGTCACAGGTGGAGTATCTGAAAAACTATAAATAAGGAGTAAGCCGCATCCTGCGGAAGCCCGCGGCCTCAACCGCTCCCAGAACCGAAAGGGGAGGGGAAGGCGGCGGATACACGATAAGAGCATCAATAAAGGCGGACATACGATGAACAGCTTTTTTTCGCTGCTATTCAGGCAGAAATACATACAGCGATGGGGACTGATGCGAAACATCACCCCGGAGACCCTGTCGGAGCATTCCGCCGAGGTTGCGGCGGTGGCGCACGCGCTGGCAACGATCGGCAACACCCTCTACGGCAAGAGTTATGACGTCGGCGAGGTGGTGAGCCTTGCCCTTTTTCACGACGCGGCGGAGGTTTTTACCGGCGATATGCCCACTCCCGTCAAATATTTCAGCCCCGAAATGCGGAGCGGCTATGCGTTGATTGAGGAGCAGGCGGCGGAAAAGCTGCTCTCCAAGCTCCCCGAGGAGCTGCGCGACAGCTACCGAACGCTCCTGCTCCCGCAGGAAAAGGAGGAGAGCCGCCGTCTGGTCAAGATCGCCGACAAGCTCTGCGCCTATATCAAGTGTCTGACCGAGGAGGCGGGGGGAAACCGTGAATTTCTCAATGCGAAGCAGTCGGTGGAACAGGCGCTGAAGGACTGCGAATGCGAGGAGTTTGCCTATTTCAGAGAGCATTTTCTCGACGCGTTCTCGCTGACACTCGACGAAATGTAAGGCATACGTTCGGAAAGGAGCCTGCGCCCTGCGCGGGAGGAAGATATGATAGGAGTATTTGACAGCGGCCTCGGAGGGCTGACCGCGCTGAAGGAGCTGCACCGTCTGACCCCGGGCGAGGAGCTGATCTATTTCGGGGATACCGGCCGCGTTCCCTACGGCACGAAATCGGCGGGGATCATCACGAAATTTGCGCTGCAGGACGCGGCGTTTCTGATCTCGCAGGGCGTTGACGCCATCCTGGTCGCCTGCGGAACGGTCAGCACGACGGCGCTTCCCGTGCTTCGGGATCGCTTTGCCGTGCCCATCATCGGTGTGGTGGAGCCGGCTGCCCGCGCCGCCGCTGCCGCTACTGAAAACGGCCGGATCGGCATCATCGGGACGACAGCGACCATCCGCTCCGGCGCGTTTGAGCGGGCAGTGAGAAGCGTTTCCCCCGATGCCGAGCTGATCTCGCAGGACTGCCCCCTCTTCGTGCCGCTGGTGGAGAGCGGGTTTGTCGGACGGGACTGCAGCATCGCGCGGCTTGCGTGCGAGCATTATCTTGCCCGCCTGCGGCAGAGCGGCATCGACACCCTCATTCTCGGATGCACCCATTATCCCCTTCTGGCGCCGATCATCGCGGAGCTTTTGCCGGGGGTGAGACTGATCAATACGGGGGAAGCTGCCGCCGACGCGCTGGTTGCGTTGCTCGGCCGTTTTCAGTAGCGGCAGCGGCGGCGCGGGCAGCCGGCTCCACCACACCGATGATGGG
>CALWTY010000054.1 GCA_944384585.1 uncultured Clostridia bacterium
AGGAGCTTCGCGGTGTGACGGTACAGCTCAAAAAGCGTCTTACGGAGGGAGAAACCCTCGACGATATCCTTCCCGATGCCTTTGCCGCGATCAGAGAGGCCGACGACCGCGTCCTCGGCAAGCGGCCCTTCCGTGTTCAGCTTATGGGCGGTATCATCCTGCATCAGGGGCGGATTGCCGAAATGAAGACGGGGGAAGGCAAGACCCTTGTCGCCACCCTGCCCGCCTACCTCAACGCCCTGACCGGAAACGGCGTGCATATCGTCACGGTCAACGAATATCTCGCGCGCCTCGGCGCGGAGGAAATGGGCCGCGTCTACGGCTTTCTCGGCATGAAAACCGGCCTTGTCGTCCACGGACAGTCAAAAGCCGAGAAGCAGCAGGCCTATAACGCCGATATCACCTACGGCACCAACAACGAGTTCGGCTTCGACTATCTGCGCGACAACATGGTCATCTACAAGGAGCGTCTCACCCAGCGCGGGCACGCCTTCGCCATTGTCGACGAGGTCGACTCGATTCTGATCGACGAGGCGAGAACCCCGCTGATCATCTCGGGCGAAGGGGACAAATCGACCGATCTCTACGACAGAGCCGACGCCTTTGTCCGCACCCTCCGTCAATTCCGCATCAAGGAGATGGACAGCAAGGAATCGACCGATACCATCGACGCCGATTACATCGTGGACGAAAAGGCCAAAACCGTCGTGCTGACGGAGGCGGGCGTCAAACGGGCGGAGCAGTTCTTCAATATCGATAATCTCTCCGATTCCGAAAACACCACCCTTTCCCATCACATCAACCAGGCACTCAAGGCGCACGGTATCATGATGAAGGACGTCGACTACGTCAACAAGGACGGGCAGATCATCATCGTCGACAGCTTTACCGGGCGTATGATGTTCGGACGGCGCTACTCCGACGGCCTGCATCAGGCAATCGAGGCAAAGGAGCACGTCAAGATCGAGAAGGAAAACAAGACGCTGGCGACCATCACCTTCCAGAATTATTTCCGTATGTACCGCAAGCTGTCCGGCATGACGGGAACGGCGCTGACGGAGGAAAACGAGTTCCGCGAAATCTACAACCTCGACGTCGTGGAAATCCCCACAAACAAACCGATGATCCGCATCGATCATCCCGACGTCGTCTATAAAAACAAGACCGGCAAATACAACGCCATCATCGAACAGATCATCGAGTGTCACGAAAAGGGACAGCCCGTGCTTGTCGGTACGGTTTCGATCGAGAAATCGGAGGAGCTTTCCAAGCGTCTGAAGAAGGAGGGCATCAAGCACACCGTCCTCAACGCCAAGTACCACGAAAAGGAAGCGGAGATCGTCGCCGGCGCGGGTAAATTCGGCACCGTCACCATCTCCACCAACATGGCGGGGCGCGGAACCGATATCATGCTCGGCGGAAATCCCGAATTCATGGCCAAGCAGGAGATGCTGAAGCAGGGCTACGACGAGGACGTCGTCGGTCTTGCCATCGGCTCCTCGGTCTCGGTCAGCGACGAGGTGCTTGCCGCCCGCAAGGTCTTCCGCGAGCTGTTCGAAAAATACAAGCAGCAGATCGAGCCGGAGGCGGAAAAGATCCGCCGGGCGGGCGGACTGTTCATCATCGGAACGGAACGCCACGAGAGCCGCCGCATCGACAATCAGTTAAGAGGCCGCTCCGGCCGTCAGGGAGATCCCGGCGAATCCCGCTTCTTCCTCTCGCTCGACGACGATCTGATGAGGCTGTTCGGAAGCGAGCGCATCCTCGGCATGGTCGAGCGCCTCGGTCTGGAGGACGATCAGCCGATTGAGGCGAGAATCCTCTCCAATTCCATCGAAAATGCCCAGAAGCAGCTGGAGGACAACAACTTTGCCCGTCGTAAGAACGTCATCAGCTACGACGACGTCATGAACCAGCAGCGCACCGTCATCTACAAGCAGCGCCGCGAGGTGCTGGACGGCTGTGACCTCAAGGACAAGATGACCGAAATGATCCATAACGTCGTCTCCGACGAGGTAAATCTCTGCTTCAATCCGGAAACCCCCGAAAGCTGGAAGCCCGATGAGCTGCGCAGCTATTTCAGAGGCACCCTCTGCACCGATGACGACTTCCGCTACACGCCCGAGGAGGAGGATAACATCGTCCCCGCCGATATCGAGGCCGAGCTGCTCTCCCGCGCCGAAAAGCTCTACGCCGAAAAGGAACAGCTCTTCGGCTCGGAGCAGATGCGTGAAATCGAGCGGGTGCTGCTGCTCCGCAACGTCGACGCCAAATGGATGGATCATCTCGACGCGATGGAGGATCTCAAAGGCAGCGTCGGACTGAATGCCTACGCGCAGCGGAATCCCATCAGTGAGTACCGTATTGCCGCCGCCGATATGTTTGACGAAATGATCGCCTCCATCCGCGAGGACACTGTCAGAATGCTGCTGTCGGTGCAGCAGCGGAAGCAGGAGATCAAACGCGTCGAGGTCGCCAAGGTGACAGGCGAGGGCTTTGAGGGAGGTGCGCCGGTCAAGAAGAAGCCGGTCGTTCTAAAAAAGACCCAGAAGGTAGGGCGCAACGACCCCTGTCCCTGCGGCAGCGGGAAAAAATACAAAAAATGCTGCGGCATCAACGACACCGCGGCGGAATAACGATATCCCTGCTCCGGAGACGGAAGGAACTGCTCCTCTCCGTCTCCGGAGCATTTGCATCACACCACAAGAAAGGCAGCGGCCGAAATGAACTACAGACTTCTGATCCTCGGTACGATATTTCTCTTCAACCCTGAAATCAACATCCTCGATTTTCTGCCCGATTTCATCGGCGTCCTGCTGATACTGCGCGCCGTCACGCCGCTCTCCCCCCTTACCCCGACCGCTGCGGAAGGCGTCGTCTTCTTCAAACGGTATGCCGTTCTCTCGATCGTGCAGCTCGTCGCCGTCATCCCCATGCTGTCGGTGGCAGGCTCCGATCCCGCCTTCTATCTCGTCTTTACCTTTGCCTTCGCGCTGCTGTCCCTGCTCTTTATCATCCCCGCCTATCGCAGCTTCTTTTCGGGCCTCGGCTACCTTGCGGAGAAGAACGCCATTCAGGTGCCCCGGGCGAAAATCCATCCGTTTCTGTTTTCCTCCGTTTTCGTTATCAAGAAGGTGCTGGCGCTCCTGCCCGAGATGGTCTATCTTTACATCGACGATGAAAACGTCTATGACGTCGCACTCTATCCCCTTGCCGCCTACAAGACCGGCATTACCGTGATCACCTTTGTTGCCGGCCTTGTGCTGGGACTGATCTGGCTTGTTCTGACGATTCGCGAGCTTTCCCGCTTGAGAAGAAACGCTGCCCTAAACGCGGCACTCTCTTCCGAAATCGCGGCAGCCGTTCATTTCCTGCCGGAGCAGATCACCTCCACCGTCTCCTCCCTCTGCCGCCTTATGACGGTCTCCGCCTTCCTCATGCTCTCGCTTTTCATCGACGGAATCCCGGTCTTTCCCCTCTTTTTCTCCTCCGCCTGCCTTTTCGGCGCGGTCCGGGTGGCCTCCCGCCTTTGCCCTGCCCGAGAAAAAAAGAAGGAGCGTCTTACGCTCCTGTCTCTCCTTGTCGGGCTGATCTCCTTTGCGGCCATCCTGTTCTT
Source organism: uncultured Clostridia bacterium (assembly GCA_944384585.1). GTDB lineage: Bacteria > Bacillota > Clostridia > Oscillospirales > CAG-272 > Colimorpha_A. Next base: position 3,617 of record CALWTY010000054.1, read on the forward strand.
CAATTTCCGATATCATGAAACGGCGCTCATGCTGTTTTCCCGCGTGGCCGCCTCCTTCATTCTCCCCGCGCTGCTTCACGCCGTCTCCTGCGTCTTCTTTATCCTGGCGCTCCGCTCGGTCTTTTCCACCCTGGAAGCCGTCGTGCGGGAGCATACCGGAAGCTATTGGGAAAGCTCCTTTTTCTCCCACAATTCCTCCGCGGCAAAGGAAAAGAGTGCGCTGCTCTTCAAGCTGCGCTTCGGCTTTGTATCGGGCGCGGTCCTTGCGGCTTCCGATACCGTCGCCTATTCCCTGCTCTATGTCCTTCCTCTCTATCAGATCGTCAACGCGGCGGTTCTGCTTCTGTGGGCGGCCTATATGAGCTCGGTCTATGCCGCCGTCAGAACCGCCGTGAACGAAAAGTACGCCGATCGGAAGCGGGACTCGGTTTGATCTGACGTTCACTCCCCGCCCCTCCCGTTCCTGCGCGCAAGCGCGCCGCCGACCCCCGCCGCGATCAGGTTCTGATCCGGAAGGTCTTCGGGGCGAGGCGATAGATCAGAAAACAGGCGACAACGCCGTAAATCAGGCAGAACACGATCGTCATCAGTCCGAACATCAGAACCGGAAGCCGGAGTTGCATACAATAGAAGCAAACCAGATAGGTCACCGTCATGATGATGCGATAGGTCCCGCTCCTGACCTCCGTCCCGGCATTATAGGGCTGGAGCAGATAATAGAGCGTCAGATAGTGGATTGAGAAAAAGAGACTCAGAAACAGAATCGAGACGATCAGCACCGGATAGGTCAGCAGATCCTCCGTTCCGCCGCTTGCGAACAGGATGAGCGCCAGCCCTCCGCCGATGACCAGCGCGGGTACGGCGTTGATCTTCATGATTTCCCGCAGCCGGATGCGGAACAGCCGCAGAATAAAGGCGGGACGCTTGTAGAAGGAATAGGTCAGCAGGCTGTGATCACAGTTCATGAAGAGCGCCTGCGTGAACAGCGTGCCGCGGTTGACGGCATACATGAGGAAGACAAAATACGGAAGCGCCGTCCGGACCATCATATTGACCGGAGATCGAACCTCCGGCTTCAGAAACAGAAGGAGCAGCACTCCCGCCGACACAACGGCAGCGGCGTAGGAGAGCTTCTTTGAGGAGCTCCAGAGGATCTTTCTGTGCCTCTTGATAAACAGCTCGTTGAGATATTCAAACCCTTTCCGCCGACTGCTGATCGAAGCGTCGGCGGCTATTTTATCTTCATTGGCCTTTTTGATGATCTGCGTCCCCGCCGAGGCGTCCATCTGATTTGTCAGCCCCGCAAGCAATTCCTGATTGACGGCGCGATAGTCGCGGAAGTTGATCAGATATCTGAGAGATAGCAAACCGAGCGGAATGCTCGCGGCGAAGAGAACCGTCGGCACCGCCGAAGGCAGCACAAGCCCGAAGGCGGGCGGCGCATAGGCCGCTGCCAGCAGCAGCACGACCGCCCCCATCATATACCGCGAGAACTTGTTCTCGTTGTATCCCTTCCCTTTCAGCGTGTATCGGGAAAGGGAAATGGCCGCGGCACAAAGCTTCATGCCGATCACCGAGAACGGCAGCATCAGGCAGAGCCATAGCGGTACCCCGTGATCGATCCCGAACAGGACGGTAAAAGGCAGAAACCCGATCACCGTCTTCACAAGCAGATAACCGTAATTGACCAGCGTATATGCCCTTGCGTCCATTCGCAGCAGGATCATGGCATAATACTTGTCCTTGGTCGGATTGAACATTCCCGTATTCATAAAGCTGCCGATCAGCGTCAGAAACAAGAAAAGATGCAGAAACACCTCCCGCTCGGGAAGCCCGTCATAGAGGGAGGCCGCCCCGTATATCATCACTGCGAAATAGAGCAGCTTTCCGAGGAAAGCCGACAGGATCTCCCAGAATACCGACAGGATATTGGCAAAAATCTTCAGCCCCGTCACGCGGTAAAGCGATTGGGGAAGAAGTCGTTTGAGAAGAGGGATCTGCTTCAGCGAATAGAGAAACCCGTTTACACGGTAGGTGTTTTTCAGCGAAAAGGAGAGGCGCAGGGTCTTATTCATTGGATTCCTCCCGCAGTGCCGCAATGATTTTCTCCTTGAAGAGGCGACTGTCGCGATCCGTCTTTTCCACCCGCTCCAGCTCTCCGTGATTCAGCAGCACGATCTCATCGCAGAGGTCTACCGCCAGATCCATGATATGGGTGGAGAAGATCGTGATCCGATCCTGCTTGAAGGAGCGAAGGAGCTGCTTCATTTCCTCCGCCACCACCACGTCAAGGGAGGTCAGGGGCTCGTCCAGCAAAAGGAGCTTCGGCTTGGCAATGATGTTGATGAGCATCTGCATCTTGTTTTTCATGCCGTGGGAATAATCCTTGAGCAGCTTGTCACGGTCCTCCGGCAGAATGCTCATATACTCAAAATATTCATCGATCGTGCGGGGATCTCCGATCGATTTTTCATTGATGTCGATAAAGAATTTCAAAAACTCCCTGCCCGTCAGAAACTCCGGCACGGTGGGAGTCGAGAGAACATATCCGATCTCCTCCGAGGAAAGCTCCCGCCGCGTGCCCTCCTCATCAAGCAGATAAAAGCAGCCGCCGTCTGCCCGCAGATCGCGGTTGAGACAGTTGAACAGCGTCGTTTTTCCCGCGCCGTTGCGGCCGAGCAGACCGTATATCTTCCCCTCTTCAAAGGTAAACCCGATATTCTTCAGAACCTGCTTGTTCTCAAAGCTCTTGGATAACTGTTCGATTACGAATTTCATTCAGAAACGCTCCGTTCCGACGGACAGCCGTCCACCGCCGTCTGCAAAGTTCATCGTCTATGATACTATATTGCGTCAGAAAAGTCAAGCCCCGACGCCACGAGATTTCCCGGATCGCGCTCCGTCGGAGCAGGAGAAGCACCAACCTCAAAAAGCCCGCAGTCGGCGGGCCTTTGAGGGGCGTCATCCCTTCAGCGTTCCGGGTCTTTTGCGTTTGACGTTAACCCGTCCGGAAACACCGAGGCACGGATCAGGTCGGCAGGATCGATATCCAGAGCATTGGCAATGTTGAAAAGAACCTCAAGAGAGAACGGCCTTACAATACCCGGCGCTTCGATGGCGCTGATATGGGAGCGACTCACGTTCGAGAGCGCGGCGAGCTTCTCCTGAGACAACCCGCGCATCTTGCGAAGTGTGGATATTGCGATGCCGAGCTGGATGAATCGATCTCTGTTCTGCAATTCGACATTTTTGATCACAGATCATCACCTTCCTTTCCACTAACTATTATACCGCGATTCCCGTTTTTTTGCTGTCGTAATTAAGAAGTGATTGCATAATTTAGAGAGCAAAACGGTTTATCGGTATGATTTTGCAGTGTAACGGCGGCAGCAATCGGCATTCTCTTCGGAAGATCACGCAAAAAAGCGCCATGGCAAAAGGCCGTGACGCTTTGATCCGCGGATATCGATCAATAGGTTCTCTTGATCTTGTTTGATGTCGTTTTGTCAAACGGCTCGGTTCTGATCTCGACGCTGCTCACCATCTTATAGCTCGGCAGGATCGTGAGTTTTGCCTGAATATCGCGCAAAACCTGCGCCTTATCATGCTCCTCGGAGAGATAGACCTCCGCCATCAGGTGGGTCTCCTGACCATGCTCGTTCTTGACGCCCTTGACCACCGCTTCCGCGATATAGTCGACCTGCATGACGTAATTCTCGATTTCCTCCGGATAGACATTCTTGCCGTTGCTGAGGACAATGATGTTCTTTTTGCGGCCCGTGATGACCAGCCAATCCTCCGGCGTGATATAGCCGTAATCACCGGTGCTGAACCAGCCGTCCCGCAGTACCTCTGCGGTCTTGCCGGGCTGCTTATAGTAGCCGAGCATCACAACGTCTCCCTTGACGCTGATCTCCCCGATGCCTTCCTCGTTCGGCTCGTCGACGCGCCACTGCAGGCAGGGGAGCCGTCTTCCGACGGTATGATAATCGTTGGCGCTCTCGTCATTGACGGAGACCAGAGGGGAGCATTCCGTGATGCCGTAGCCGCCGATGACCCAGATTCCGATGTCACCGAAGAACTTTCCGATTTCAGGTCGGATCGGAGCGCCGCCGCAGACGATCTTCTTGAGATTTCCGCCGAAGGCGGCGGTGATCTTCTTGAAGAGAACGGGGCGCATATCGATGCCGATCTTCCTCAGCTTGTTTGATTTTTCAATCATGCCGAAGACCAGCTCCTCCTTGCCCTGCTTGCGGATATTCCTCAGGATATTGGAGTAGAACAGCTCAAGGAAGGCAGGGACGAGATAGATATAATCGGGCTTGTACAGCTGCAGATTCTTGACGACCGCCTTGAGGGAGTCGTTGATACAGAGCGTGGAGTGCTTATGGATCGACACGAGAATATCGCAGACCGATTCATAGGTATGGTTATAGGGCAGGACCGAGAGCCCCTTGCTGAGAGGCTGGGAGACCTGAAGTCCGTAGTAGACTCCGGAGATCAGATTATGCTCGCTGAGCATGACGCCCTTGGCAAGCCCCGTCGTACCGGAGGTATAGACCAGCATTTTCAGCGCGTTCTGATCGGATTCCAGCGCATCGTAGGCGGAGCGGTCCAGCTCCTTCCCACGCTCGATCAGAGAAGTAAAGGAAAGAATCCCCTCCCCGTCCTCGGTACGGTCAAGCCCGATGACGAAGCGGATGGCGGGCATCTTATCGAGATTTTCGAGGATGACCTTCTCAAACCGGCCGCCGCAGAAGAGCGCGGTGCTGTCGCTGTCGTTGACGACGCGGACGATATCCTCCGCAGGCAGCTCCTTATCGACCGGCACAAAAACACCGGCGGTCTTGAGAACCGTCAGATAGGTCACGATCCAATGATAGCTGTTGTCCCCGATGCAGGCGATATGCGTATTGCCGAGTCCCATCTCGGTCAGCACGCTGCCGAGGTTCTCGGTCGTCTCATAGAATTCGTTGTAGGTCACATGGCGAATCTCGGTTTCGGAGATCTTGAACTGGTAAGCATCCCAATCGCCCGCCTCATCCTTCGCCATCCGAAGCATCTCCTTGATGCCGGGAACGGGCTTTACGATATAGTAGCCTTCCTTGTTTCTCTTGCTCAGTTTTGCTTTGGAATCAGCCATTTTATCTCTCCTTCACAAAAGTCAGCTTTTCAGCTCGACGATGTAGTTTACAACATCCTCAACGGTCTTGATTTCCTTCAGGCGATTCTCATCCAGAAACACGTCAAATTTTTCCTCAGCAGCCATCACGACATTCATCATCTCCAGCGAGTTGATATCGAGGTCATTGAGCAGAGAGAAATGCGGCGCGACCGAATCGGTATCGATCCCAAGCTCCTCCGACATAATCTCCTTTAGCTGATCCATGATCTCTTCGTACATACAAATAATCCTCCGAGTGATTTATTTACTTTGCATACAGCATTCTTATCACCCTGTTCAGAAGGGATGAAGGCAACACCTTGGAAAGAATCACCGCGCATTGATAACCGATACCAATAGTATATAGCGGTTTTTTCCTTTTGTCAAGAGCAATTCTCGCAATACATCGTCCCGCTGCCGCGGGAGACATCCCGTTCTGTTCGTCTTTTTCCATTCTGCCGACCGATCGGGAGATCTTTCCGCGGTAAAGCTCGTCTCCCTCGACGATCTTGCTTCTGGCGGCGGTGAAGCCGCTGGCGATATCGCCCGGCATGACCGCCGAGACGCGGATGCCGAATTCCGCGATTTCGTTGGCCAGCGCCATCGTATAGGAATTGATCGCCGCCTTGGAGGCGGAATAGAAAGTCTGAAACGGGATCGGCACAACGGCGGCGACCGAGCTGACGTTGACGATCCGTCCCTTCCCCGCGCGGCGCATATGCGGCAGAATCTCCCGCGTCACCCGCACCATCCCGAAGAAATTGACGTCAAAAAGGCGTTCCGCTTCCATCACGTCGGTAAACTCCACCGCGCCGGAAATGCCGACGCCTGCGTTATTGATCAGCAGATCGATATGCTGCTCCCGTTCGATGATCCGTGAGACGGCGGCGGAGACCGACGCGGGGTCGGTGATATCGGCGGTGATATGGTGAATCCCCTCGATATCGGAATCGCGCCGGCTCATTTCGTACACGGTGCAGCCCTTTTCATAAAGGGCAAGAGCCGTTTCCTTCCCTATACCGGAGCTGCCTCCGGTGACAACTGCGACGATGCCCATCAGACCTGCGGCTCGATATGGCGGGAGATGATCTCCACCGCCTCGTCAAGCAGCGCTTCGGTCAGCGTTGCCATATAGCTGGTGCGGAGCAGGCACTCGCCGGGATTGGTGGCAGGCGGCAGAACGGGGTTGAGATAGACGCCGTCCTCATAAATCTCATGCGCCTTCACCAGCGTATTCTCCACCTCGTAGGTATAGATCGGAATGATCGGGGTGGTCGCCTCGATGATGCGGATCCCCTTGCGCTTATAGCCGGCACGGGCATAGTTGGAGAGCTGCGTCAGCCGTGCCACCCGTTCGGGATGCGCCTCGAGATACCGCAGGGCGGCCAGCGCCACCGCGCAGCTTGCCGGCGGGATGGAGGCGGAGAAAATGAAGGGACGGGAGGCGTGTCTGACATAATCGATGACCTCCGCCTTGGCAGCCATATATCCGCCGAGGCTGGCAAGCGACTTGCTGAAGGTTCCCATGTAGATATCGACCTCCTCCTCCAGTCCGAAATGGCTGGCAGTGCCGCGTCCTCCCTCGCCGAGAACGCCGAGGCCGTGCGCGTCATCGACCATCACCCGTGCGCCGTACTGCCTTGCCAGACTGACGATCTTTGGAATATCGGCGATATCGCCGCTCATCGAGAAAACGCCGTCGGTGACGATCAGGATGCCGCCCTTGCCGGCAATCTGCTGCAGGATACGCTCGAGATCCGCCATATCGTTATGCCGGTAGCTGAGGGTCTTGGCGTAGCTGAGTCGGCAGGCATCATAGATGCTTGCGTGGTTTTCCTTGTCGTTGAGGATGTAGTCGCCGTGGCGGGCGATCGCGCTGATGATGCCGAGATTGGACTGGAAGCCCGTCGAGAAGGTCATCGTCGCTTCCTTGTGAAGAAACTTCGCCAGCTCCTCCTCCAGCTCCAGGTGCATCTGCAGCGTGCCGTTAAGGAATCTCGATCCCGAGCAGCCCGTTCCGTATTGCTCCAGCGCCTTGATCCCCGCCTCGATCACCTCCGGCTGTGTCGTCAGGCCGAGGTAGTTGTTCGAGCCGAGCATGATGCGGCGCTTCCCTTCCATCATGACCTCCTTGTCCTGGCGGGACTGGAGGGCGTGAAAGTACGGGTAGATTCCCTTTTCTCTTACCTCGGAGGCAAGAGACGGCTCATAGCATTTGTCAAAGATATCCATATTGTTTGTTCTCCCGATGTAGAATAAGTAGTAAAATTTATTTGACGGAAGCCGCCGCAGCGGTCGTCTCGGTCTCTGTCTCTTCCCCGGCTTCCGCAGCGCCGCCGGAGACGGGCTTGACCGATTCATCGGCCCGCTCCCGCTTTGCCGCCTCTTCCTCCTCAAGCACCCGATAGGCTACCTTGCCGACAAGGGTCTTGGGAAGCCGGTCGCGGAACTCGATGTCATAGGGCAGCGCATAGCGGGCGATATTCTTCTTGCAATATTCCCGCAGGATCTGCCTGTTCTCCTCGCTCGGCTCGACGCCGGGCTTGAGCATGACAAAGGCCTTGACCTTCTGAATCTTCAAGGGGTCGGGCACGCCGATAATGCAGCTCATCTGCACCAGCTCATGCGCATCGAGGACATTCTCAAGCTGGGAGGGGTAGACATTGTAGCCGCTCGTCACGATCATCCGCTTGATCCGCTGCTTGAAATAGATAAAGCCGTCCTCGTCCATACAGCCGAGGTCTTCGGTATGCACCCATTTTCTGCCGTCGGGATGCGTCTGCAGGGTTTTGGCGGTCTCTTCCGGATGCTTGACATACTCCATCATCACGGTAGGGCCGGACAGACAGATTTCGCCCTCGGTTCCGTAAGGGACCTCCTCCTGCGTACCGGGCTTGACGATCTTGTAGAAGGTATCGGGGAACGGCTGACCGATACTGCCCTCCTTGGCCAGATGCAGCGGCGTGAGACAGCTCGCCGTCACGCATTCCGTGGTGCCGTAGCCCTCCCGCACCTTGACCGAAGCGTTATGATCGGCAAGGAAGCGGTCGAAGCGCTTCTTCAGCTCAACCGAGAGGGAATCTCCGCCGCTGAACACTCCCTTCAGACAGGAGAGATCGGCGCCGTCCATCACCGACTGCCGCAGCAGCGCCTCATACAGCGTCGGCACACCGGCGATGAAGTTGCAGCGGTAACGGATGATTAGCTTGGCATAGCTTTCGGGGGTAAAGCGGGGCACCAGAATGCATTTCCCGCCGTTTGCCAGCATGGAGTGAATGCTGACACCCAGCCCGAAGCCGTGGAACATCGGCATGACCGCCAGCATCGAATCGCCGGGGCGGAAGACGGGATTGGTGGCGATGATCTGTGCTGCCAGCGCGTTGAAATTGAGATTGGAGAGGAGAATTCCCTTGGTCACGCCGGTCGTTCCGCCGCTGTAGAGGATGACGGCGGGATCGTCCGCCTTTTTCGGCGCTTTGAATTCGCCGCGGTAGTCCTTCCCCGCCCGAATGAAATCCTTCCAACGGAGAATCGGCGCGTCGGCGGGAATCTTCGGGATCTTGCGGCCGGAGGTCAGCGCGTAGCCGACCTTCATGACCGGGGAAAGCGCATCCTTGATATCGGCGATGATCAGCGTCTTGAGCTGCACCTTATCGCGGATCGCGGCGAATTTCCCGTAGAACTGATCGAGGGTAATCGCCGCCACGCTCTCGGATTCATTGAGATAGAAGGCGATCTCGTTCTCGCCGGAAAGGGGATGCACCATATTCGCGATCGCGCCGACGACATTCACGGCGTAAAACATCAGCACCGTCTGCGGGCAGTTCGGCATACAGATGGTGACGCGGTCTCCGACGCCGACGCCGATCTGCTTCAGCGCCTTCGCGCAGGCCATGACCTCTTTTGAGAGGCGGGAATAGGTCGTCTGCTTTCCCATGAAGGCGTAGGCGATATAGTCGGGATATTCCGACGCGATATCGGAGACAGCCTCCCACATCGTTCCCTGCTTGTAGCTCAGCGTAGCCGGAATATTGCCGTAATTGTTCAGCCAGGGCGCTTTGACATTGTTCATGACGGTTATCCTTTCATAATTCAATCGGCTCATCGATCGGTCGTTCGATCAGCTCGGGGTTTTCAAACAGCTTGAGCAGAATCTTGATGCTGTTGGCGAAATAAAAGCCGTCGGCAATCCGTTCGTCAATGGTCAGACTCAGCTTCAGCGCCTCCTTTACCTCAACCGTTCCGTCGGCGCGGTAGAAGGGGGTCGGCTTCTTCTCCCCCACGATGACAAAGATGGAATTGGTTCCCCAATTGGCAAGATGATGGTAATCGGCACTCATTCTGATGCTGCCGAGATTTGAGAGGAAGACGGTGGAATAATACGGGTCGTCGTACATCAGAAAATCGGGATACCGCCCGTGATATTCCAGCCAGCGGAGAATCCGCATGGCAAAGCGAAGCACCGGGCGAGGCATCTTCAGAAGAATGTTCATCTTATCGGTTGTGGAATCGGTATCGTCGCTCTTTCTCACGCTGTAGACGATTTTCCTGACCTTCTGATAGATCTGCTCCAGGGGAGGGACGTCGCTGTCGCGGTCGATCTTGATGGTGGACAGCACCTCTTCCCCGCTGTCGGAGAATTTTTTCTTGACGACAAAGGAGAACAGCATCTCCTTCCGGTCATAGAGCCGATGTCCCGAATAAAAGCGGTTCATCTTGGGCCGGAGCGTGATCGTCTTTGCCAGCGCCGCGCAGATGAAGTGGAAGAAAGTGTACTTGAACTCCGGGCCGTCGGCGTTTTTCTTCTCGATATAAGCGATTACCTGAGTCATGTCGATCGTTTCTGTCAGCACCGCCTCGTTGTCCGCCCGATTGGGCAGGATGTAGGGAGCGATCGCATGCAGCGGATCGGTCTCCTTGACGAGATATCCGTCTTTGCGGTCTCCCCGCTTCCGCTTGAGCTTTTTACTCATTTTTACGTCCTTTCCCGCGCCGCGGCAGGTGAGTATCCGCCCGACGCCGTTCCTGTCGTTATGTTGAACGGGTATGATCCTTTTTCTGTTTTTTATAGGCTATGGTGAAGGCAGCAAGCCTCTTCAGAACGTCGCAGAGCAGCAGCGCGCCGCCGAAGCACAGCACCCAGACCAGGATATTGACCGTCAGGAGCTTATCCTTTACGATATAGGACAAAATACCGTCGGTGAAGAGGAAAAACAGCATGAAGACGGCGATATAGGTGCCCATGACATACTTCATCGGCTTGTAGGTCGACATTCTGACAAAAAACCAGCCGATGACCAGCACGAATACAAGGATATGATATTTCAGCGCAAAGGCCATCCCGGTGGAGAATTGCAGCCCCTCGGTCTTCGAAGGGGAAAACGTCGGGAACAGCAGCTCGATCAGATAAAGCGCCGGCATCAGCAGCATGGAAAAGAGGATCAGCCAGCGCAGAAAATTGAGAATGCGCTCGATCGGGGATTGGCGCGGGGAATTCCTGACCAGCTCACGGCAGAAGGCTTCGGCATCACCGCCGATGGCGTCGGAGAAGGATTCCCCCCGCTCCTGATATTCCAGCGCCATTCCGACAATATCCGCGAGAATGTCCTCGCAGGCGATCTCATTGATATACCGCGCCTCCATATACTGCTCCATCTTCAGAATGACACGGCGGTTTTCCCTGTTCAGCCTCTTCATCGAGGCGGCAAGCTCTTTATCCATTCGCATTCTCCTCCCGACAACCGGGCAGCACCGCAGAGGCGTCCTCCAGAATATCGCTCACCGCGTCGGCAATCTTGCGCCAACTGCTTTCAAACGACTGCAAATAATCGCGCCCCTCGGCGGTCACGGTATAATACTTCCTCTTCGGGCCGAGGGGGGAGGACAACAGCTCCGAGCTGATGCTTCCCTGCTTTTCCAGACGCATCAGCAGCGGATAGATCGTTCCCTCCGAGATCTCCTCGAAGCCTTTGTTTTTCAGCGACATCATGATCTCATAGCCGTATGTTGTCTTTTCGCTGATTATTTTCAATATGCAGCCTTCCAGCGTCCCGCGCATCAGTTGCGATCTGTCAAAAATCATCTCAACCTCTTTTTCGATCAACACACGTTACTATTATGCAGTACAAGGTACCACTATATTGTACAGCAAAGTAGTGAGCTTGTCAAGATGTTTGTAACAATTTTTTTACGATTTTACAGACTTTTTGCTTCAAGCATGAAAATTCCGTTTCCTTCTTGACTTTATCGCGCAAATGAAGTAAAATATAAGGGACAGCCGGCGGCGTGCTCCTCTCACGCTTCCATTTCCGAACGGCTCGGGGAAAGCGCTCGGCCGCGGAAGCAAGTCACCGACGCGGTTCAGCGCGCAGACAGCGCGCGACATGGTGGGAGCTGAAGGCCGCTGCCCGATCCCTGTTTCAAAAAAGCGAGGAAACGTGAGAAAAACGGCGAAAAAACGAACATTTGCCGTTTGACCCACCCCCGCAAAAGTGGTTTGACCACAATTTTGACCGGTTCTGTGAGAACTAAAATTTCATAAGTTTTTTCACCTTCGAGGTGTAGCTCATCTGGTAGAGCGCCTGGTTTGGGAGCTAAGGCTCGCTCGGCAGGCTTCATCTTGAAAAATCGAGGAAACGTGAGAAAAACGGAGGAAAAACGAGCATTTGCCGTTTGACCTACCCCCGCAAAAGTGGTTTGACCACAATTTTGACCAGTTCTGTGAGAACTACAATTTAATAAGTTTTTTCACCTTCGAGGTGTAGCGCAATTGGTAGCGCGCCTGGTTTGGGAACAAGTGGTCGGTTCCAACACCTTCGAAGTTCGAGTGCTCACAAACCCGCATAAACACTGGGTTTTTGGGACTTGACCACTTTCAAAATTTACTGTAAAATCGATTTTGACCAACTATTTGACCACTTATAGAAAAAATCGCTTTTCAAACAAAATTTCATATCATCGGGGTGTGGCGCAGTTGGTAGCGCGCGACATTTGGGAGCATGCAGGCGGCTTTCGCTTCTTGATTTTTCAAACGCTCGAAACCCCTTGTAAACACTGACTTTTTCGGCTGTTTGCCTTTTCAAAAAAACACCGACAAAATGTTTTGACCACAGATTTGACCACTTGCAAAAATCAAGTGTTTGTGGTATAATTTAATATATCGGGGCGTGGCGCAGTTGATAGCGCGGGTGGTTTGGGACCATCAGGCCGCAGGTTTGAGTCCTGTCGCTCCGACCAAAAAGAAACGACAATCTTCTGTCGAAAATTGTCGTTTCTTTTGTTCTCTTCACTTTTCTCTATTCGTTCTTCTCTCTTCTCTAAAATTGTCGTTTCCAGATAAA
>CALWTY010000055.1 GCA_944384585.1 uncultured Clostridia bacterium
GAGATATGGATTTCTCCATATCTCCTATGTCCCGAACAACTACTTATGGGATAACATCCCTATTCGTAGCCACCCGATCGGGGCTTTTTTCTTTTTCCTTGCTCACCGCCTCCCCCTCCTGCGGAAAACGCGGGCGTTCCCCGGCGGGCGGGACGTCGGCTTCAGCGCGGGATGGGATGCTTGCGGACGCGGGATGCCGTTTTTCCCCCCTCCTGCGGAAAACGCGGGCATTCCCCGGCGGGCGGGACGTCGGCTTCAGCGCGGGATGGGGTGCTTGCGGACGTAGGCTGCCCGATCCCCGATATCCTTTTTCCCCGGCGGGCATACACTGATAAGGGCGGCCCTGCCGCCGTCCGGAAATTCAAATCAGGAAAGGATAAAAACGATGAATCGTAAAAACAGAAAGCTTGCGCTCGTCGGCGGGGATCTGCGCCAGAGATCGGCCGCCGGGGAGCTGATGCGGGCAGGTTATACAGTCACCCTCTTCGGCTTCGATACATACGACGAGCCGGGCGGCGAGCCGTCCCTCCCTGTCGCAGAGTCGGAGGCTTCGCTGCGGGAGGCCGAAATCCTGCTGCTCCCCCTGCCGGTCTTCCGGGGGGACTGCCTCAATATGCCCTTCTCGCGGCGAAGGATGACCGGGGAGGAGCTGCTCCCGCTGCTGGGAGGCGGGCTGCGCTTCGCGGTGGGCGGGCTGCTGCCGCCGGAATTTGCCGAGCAGCTGCGCGGGCGGGGCGTTGAATGCTTCGATCTCTGCGAAGACGAGCGCTTCAATATCCTCAACGCCGTCCCGACGGCGGAGGGCGCACTTGCCATCGCCATGAGCGGCATGAAAACGACGCTGTCAGGCAGCCGCGCCGCCGTTCTCGGCTTCGGTCGGATCGGGAAGGCGCTCTGCCGCCTCCTCACCGCCGTCGGCGCCTCCGTCACCGTCGCCGCCAGAAGCGATCGCGACCGGGCAGCCGCCGAGGTGTCGGGCTGCCGCGCCGTCTCCTATGACGAGCTGCCCGCCGCCGCGCGGGAGCAGGACGTTCTCTTCAACACCGTTCCCCACATCGTCGTGACCGAGGAAATCCTGTCGGGTCTGAAGCGGGACGCCTTCCTTATCGATCTTGCCTCCCGTCCCGGCGGCGTTGACGGGCAGGCCGCCTCCCGCTGCGGCGTCAGGGTGATCTCGGCGCTCTCCCTCCCCGGCAAGGTCGCGCCGGTCACCGCAGGGCGGATCATCGCGGAATGCACCGTCCGGCGGCTGAAGGAGGCGGGCTTATGATCGGCTTTGCGCTCTGCGGCTCCTTCTGTACACTCTCACGGGCGCTCACCGTCATGCAGACACTCATCGGGCAGGGATATGAGCTGCTTCCGATTCTGAGCGACAGCGTCGCCTCGACCGATACACGCTTCGGGGAAGCCGCCTTCTTCCGGCGGAAAATCACCGCGCTCTGCGGCAGAGAGCCGATCACCTCCATACGGGATGCCGAGCCCCTCGGTCCGAGGCAGCCCCTGGAGGCGCTGATGATCTGTCCCTGCACCGGCAACACCCTCGCCAAGCTCGCCGCCGGCATCACCGACACACCCGTCACAATGGCGGCGAAGGCGCATCTGCGATGCTCCCGCCCGCTGCTCCTCGCCCCGGCCTCCAACGACGCCCTCTCCGCCAATCTCAGGAATATCGCCGCGCTGCTCGAAAAAAAGAATGTCTGGTTTGTGCCGATGCTGCAGGATGATCCCGAAGGGAAGCCTTATTCGCTGGTGGCGGAGTTTCAGCGTGCGCCGGAGGCGCTGGCAGCCGCGCTGCGCGGGGAGCAGCTCCGTCCCCTCTTCCTGCACGGCTGACGGGGCGCTCACTTCCCCGCCTCGCGAGTCGCATCGACAAGTGCCTCCGAGGCGGTGGGCGGCGGCGCAGGGGGTTGCGGGGAAGCGCTCGTCCTGTGGACGCACTGCGTCCCCGCCTCGCGAGTCCCGTCGTCAAGCCCCTCCGAGGCAGCGGGCGGGGCGAAGGGGTTGCGGGGAAGCGCCCGTCCTGTGATTGCCGACACGACGCGCTGCGTCCCCGCCTCGTGAGTCGCATCGACAAGTGCCTCCGAGGCGGCGGGCGGGGCGAAGGGGTTGCGGGGAAGCGCCCGTCCTGTGATTGCCGACACGACGCGCTGCGTCCCCGCCTCGCGAGTCGCATCGACAAGTGCCTCCGAAGCAATCGTTCGCGGCGAAGGGGGCTTTTGCGGGGATGCGCCCCCTTTTTGCGTCCGTCGAAACGACGAAAATTGCGGCCGTCTTTTGTGGATAATGCCGGATCAGGGCACGGATCGCTCTGCCCGGAACGAAATTATATTCTATATTTTGAATGTTTTTTCCGTATATATCGGAAATATACCTGAAATTTGCATAACATTCCGCTTTCCGCTCTTTTGCGGCTTCCCTTCATCCTCCCCGCCCGAAGCCTCTCCTCCCGTCCTTCCGCTCCCCTGCCGATTCTCACAAACCGCCGACCGCATTCCGCCGGCGCGGACAGACGGCCTCCCGCCCGAAACGATTCGTCGTTCCCTCTGACGGTAAGATCCTTCTTTACAGAAAAGACAAAATATGGTATACTATACACGTTTTACTACTACATTTAGGAGTCTGCTCTATGGAATTGATTTCTGAAAGTTTGATTGCGTTAAGCGGTGAATCTTCAAAAGTTGAGTATGCCCTGCTGAAATCCTCCCGGCACTGTCCCAGCGGCAGCGGCAGCGTATATTCCCTGATCTGCCTCTCCTTCGACCGGGAAGGCCTGGTGGATCAGGATTTCATTTACGACATTTCCTCCGACCGCGCCACAGCCTCCCGCATCTTCAACGCGGTGGTGTCGGGGAAGGTCACCCCGGTCTCTGTAAAGGAAGTATTATATGATCTGCTGTCGGCCTCCTGAAGCCCGCCCGTGACGCCTACGATCCGAATGATATCCGCATAAGCCCGCGCCGCGGGAGGATATCATTCGTTTTCTTTTTGCCCCGCGCGCCCTCTTGAAAAGACGGAAAAACTATGGTATAATAACAAAAAAATCCTTCCCTCCGCAGCGCGGCGGGAATATCGGGAGGCGTATGCAGTACTTTATCTCATTTCTTGAGGGGATCGTCACCTTCCTCTCCCCCTGTCTGCTCCCCATGCTGCCCATCTATATCACTTATTTCGCCGGAGGCAAGGAGGCAGACGCCAAAAAGACGCTCAAAAACGCGCTGGGCTTCGTCCTCGGCTTTACCGTCGTCTTCATGCTCCTCGGGGCGCTGGCGGGAACGCTGGGCGGGCTGCTCAGCAGATGGAAAACCGTCGTCGACCTGATCACGGGTGGCGTCGTCGTGATTTTCGGCCTGCATTTCATCGGCCTGTTCGAGCTTCCCATCTTCAAGGGCTTCGGGGGCTTGGGCGGCAACAGGGAATTAGGCTTCTTCTCCGCCCTTCTCTTCGGAATCGTCTTCTCGGTGGGCTGGACGCCCTGCGTCGGCGTATTCCTCGGCGCGGCGCTGGCGCTTGCCTCCCAGCAGGGGCATACCCTGACCGGCCTGCTCATGCTCCTCTGCTATTCGGCGGGGCTGGGGCTGCCCTTTCTTGCGAGCGCCCTGCTGATCGAACAGCTCAAGGGCGCGTTCTCCGCCGTCAAAAAGCATTATCGCACCATCAACCTCGTCTGCGGTATTCTTCTCGTCGCATTGGGCATCCTGATGATGACAGGACTGCTCGGCAGACTGCTGACCGTTCTGAACAATACCGGCGCGCCTGCGCCTCTGACCCTGATCTGAGGAGGATTCCGTCATGAAAAAGCTCATCATCACCGCCGTCATCCTCGTCTTCTTCATCGGCGCCGCCCTGCTCTACGGCGTGCTGAAGGAGGAGTACGCTCCCGCTCCCGCGGCGGGACAGACCGACCGCTCCCCCGCCCCCGATTTCACCGTCTACGACGAGGAGGGCAACGCCGTCTGCCTGTCGGATTTCGCCGGAAAGCCCGTCGTGCTGAATTTCTGGGCCTCCTGGTGCTACTACTGCAAGGTGGAGATGCCGGATTTCAACGAGGCCTTCCTCCGCAATCCCGACGTGCAGTTTATGATGGTCAACGTCACCGACGGCCGGCAGGAGACCCTCTCCTCCGCCAAGCGCTTTCTTGAAGGCAGCGACTATGACTTCCCGGTCTTCTACGACACCGATCTTGACGCTGCCTCCCGCTATGGGGCGTCCTCCCTGCCGATGACCTTCTTCATCGACGAAAACGGAGGTCTTGTCACCTATGCGAGGGGGATGCTGACCGCCGAGGGGTTGGCGCAGGGGCTTTCGATGCTCCTTGAATGACAACGCTCCCCGAATGTGACTTCGTCACGGAAAAAATCCCCGCGATCCCGTATAATAGAACCGTAATGAAACCGTGAAAGGAGACATCTCTCATGTCTGTACTGAAAATCGATAAAAATAATTTTGACGCGCTCGTCCGAAACAGCGAAAAGAAGGTTCTGCTTGACTTCTATGCCGATTGGTGCGGCCCCTGCCGCATGGTCTCCCCCATCGTGGAGGAGATCGCCGCCGAGCATCCCGAATACACCGTCGGCAAGATCAATGTCGACGAGGAGCCGGAGCTGGCCGCCTCCTTCCAGGTCATGAGCATCCCCGCACTCTTCGTGCTGGAGAACGGCAAGGTCGTCGAGCAGTCGGTCGGCGCCAAGCCCAAGGCGCAGATCCTTGCCATGCTCGGCTGAACGCCGTGCCGTCGTGCCCCCGTCCCCGGACCTCCGTTCCGGGGACGGGGGCTTTAGTTTCTCACGCCCTTCTCCGGGGATCGGGTCTCCCGCGCCGGCTATGCGGCGGGATGCGCTGTCATGTCCGCGAAAAAACCACGGGAGATAACACTCCCGTGGTTTTTATGCATTCAATGCGATCGTGCCATGATCCGTTCGGGCGGCTCAGTCGTCGCGATCCTTTTCGGCGCTCAGAACCTTCCCGCTGACCGCGTCGATCTCATAGTCGTACTCATAGCCGCCGGCGTAGAATTCGATCTCATAGTATCTCATCCCGTCGTCATATTCCAGCTGCGCCTTCTCGAAGACAACCTCGGACGCCGACAGCCCCGCATGCTTCAGCGCCGCGTTCTGCGCTTCGGCAGCCGAGATCAGGGTATTGCCGCCGCTCTGCTGTCCGCCGGCATTCTCGTCCCGCTCCTTCTCCGACTTCACGATGTCGCCGGTCACGGCGTTGACCTCATAGTCATACTCATAGCCGCCGGCATGGAACTCGATTTCATAGAGCTTCCGGCCGTCGTCGTAGTCGAGCTTGACCTTGACGTGGGTGGCCTGGGACGCGACGACGCCGGCATGGGCGTAGACGAGCTTCAGCGCGTCATTTTCGGAAAGCAGCGTCGCGCCGGGCTTCTGCTCCTGCGAGGGGAGGGAGGGCATCGGCTCTTTTTCGAGCTTGATCACGGCGCCGGTCACGGCGTTGACCTCGCAGTCATATTCCACCTTGCCCGAAACGAATTCGATATCATAGTGTCTGACCCCGTCGTCCTCATCCAGATCGACCTTGATAAAGGTGACGTCGGCGGCATTGAGTCCCGCTGCCTTCAGCGCGGCGCTCTTGGCCTCCTCGACCGGAATCAGCGTGGTGTCGGGACGGTGGGAGGGGCTGCGGTCATCCAGCAGCTCCTTTTTGTGCTTGACAATCTCCCCGGTACGGGCGTTGACGTCGTATTCGTACTCATAGTCTCCCGCCGTCAGCTCGATCTCATAGACCAGCACGCCGTTTTCCATATCCATCTCATAATGATAGCGGGCAACCTGATCCTCCGTCAGTCCGGCGTGGCGCAGGACCGCTTCTCTGGCCTTCGCCTCTCCGATATAGGCCTTCTCGCTCGCCTGTCCCACGGAGGAGAGGCTGCCGAGGCTGTCGGTGCCGGTATAGGTATTGACGATCAGATTCAGCTCGTTGATGCTGAGGGACGCCAGCTCCTCGAAGGTCTTCATTCCGTCGAGGCTGAGGATGCGGTTGATGAGCTGCGCCTTTCCGACGGTGATGCCGTACTGCTCCGCCATCTTCTTCACGGAATCGTCGGAGGTGACGGTCTGGCTGAGGATCGCGCCGTTGAAGCTGCCGGTCTGCAGCAGCGCCGATACCTCCTCGGAAAGCCGCTGCTGGAGGGTATTGTCCCCCGAGCTGTTGTCGACGCTGATCAGGATCGAGTTGGCAAGCTCGCTGATATAGCCGTAGCGGAGCATCGAGCCGATCAGGGCGTTGACGGTCACGTCAATGCTGTTGCCGGAGAAATCCATCTCCCCGATCACCTTTTTCCCGTCCTCGTTGAGGGGGGTGACCTTCAGGACCCGCTCCTTGCGGTTGACGGTGATCTGGATGCCGGGATTCACGTCGAGGGAGACGGTGGAAGCGACGGCGTAGTTGACAGAGTAGCTGCGGTAGCCGAGGAAGCCGCCGACCGCGATCAGAAGGGCGGCAGCGACGCCTGCGATCCGGCGCAGCGCTTTATTTGTATGTTTCGTTGTATTCGTTGTATTCATGGGCAGTATCAATCCTTTCCGTTGTTCTTTGCAGTCGGAGAGAAGCCTGTCCGGTGCAGAGGGAACGGCGCTGCCGAATGCTCGACGGATCTTTTCCTTCAGTTCGGTATCCTTCATTCTCGGTTCTCTCCTTCAAGAAGTTTACGCAGCTTTTTCAGTGCGCGATTGTATTTTGACAGAACAGTCGGAAGCGGCAGCCGCAGAAAGGCGGCGATCTCGCGGTGTCGGAAGCCCGATACGGCGTGGAGCAGCACGATCTGCCGTTCCTCGTCGTTCAGCTCCTCAAGGCAGAGGGCGATGATCGTCCGATCCTCCGGCGACAGGTCGGGGGACAGGACGGCCTCGACGCGTTCCGTCTCCTCCTCGGAGAGCAGACCGCTTCTGCCCCTCTCCCTGAGCTTCTTCAGGGCGAGATTCCTTGCAATGGTCAGAATCCACGCTAAAGGCTTTCCGGCGGAGCGGTAGCCGCCCGCAGCGGAATAGAGCAGAACGCAGCAATCGTGAAGCACGTCCTCCGCGTCATGGCTGTTCTTCAAAATCGAAAGGGCAAAGCTGTAAACCGAGGAAGCGATCAGGCCGTAAAGCTCGTTCATGGCGGCCTCCGCCGCTCCCTCCTCCGAGGCCAGCGCCGCGATGCAGCGATCGATGGCGTCGTCCCGGGTTTCCGTCCTGGCATTATCTGCTGACGTCCGGCAAATAATAAACACAGTCCGATCTCCTTTCATACCGTTAATCCGCGAAGGAGGCATTTTATTGCATCCCTCGGAAAAAATTTTTCAATCGTCGGAAAAATGCCGCGTCAGCCCTTCCCGCAAAGGTCGCAAACCGAGCTTCTGACCGTCAGGAAGGGGGAGATCATCCGATGCTCCGCGGGAAGGCGGCGCTCCCCGTCCAGGCCGTCGAGCAGCAGCTCCGCCGACCCTGCGGCAATGCGGTCAAGGGGATGCGACACCGTCGTGATGCCGAGCATCCCGGTCCATTCGACGTCGTCGTAGGCGATGAGGCTGATCTCCTCCGGCACGCGGAGGCCGAGGCGCTGCAGCGCCGAAATGATCTTCCCGGAGCAGGTCGCGATGGCAAGCACGGCGGTGGGGCGCGCCTCGGTCAGAAGCGCGGCGGCCTTCTCCTCGGTAAGGAAGGGGTCGGGGAAGAACAGCCCCTCGGTCGGAAGCCCGTGCCGCTTCATCGTCCCGGTATAGCCGGGGGAGCGGAGCGGCTCTCCGCAGTAGAGGATGCGGCGGTGTCCGCGGGCGATCAGATATTCGGTCGCCTCCGCCGTCCCGCCGATATCGTCGATGATCAGGCTGGGATATTCCTCGTAGCTTTTCCGGAAAAGCTGGAGGACGTTTCCCTTCGGGAAGCAGCGGTGAAGCGTTCTCTCGCTCTCGCGGCTGCCGGGCGAAAAAATCAGCGCGTCGACGCGGCAGGCCGCCATCTTCTCGATCATGTCGCGCTCCGGAAGCACGTCGTTCTGACAGAAGGCGATGACAAGGTGATAGCCTTTCTCGCGATAGAGGATCCCCATCTGACGGATCACAGTATAATAGAAGGAATTGGTGATCTCCGGCACCAGGATGCCGACGGAGCCTGTGCGGCGGCTCCTCAGGCTTCTGGCGATGGTGTTGGGGACGTACTGCAGCTCGGCGGCCTTCTTCAGAATCCGCTCCCTTGTCGCGGCATTGATCTTCCCATCGGGGGAAAATGCCCTTGAGACGGTGGCAACCGAAACGCCGCAGCTTTTGGCAAGATCCCGTATCGTGGTCATATCCGCGCCTCCCTTCTCCTTCGCGCCGTCCAGGGCCCGGGCGGCGATTCTCAAAACAGTATAGCATATCGGCGCGGCGAAATCAAGCCCTCCCCCGCGCCCTTCCGAAAAAAGTCGCGGGAGGGGGGTCTCTGCCTTCCCCCTGCGGAGCAGAAATTGTCCCCGAATCGGGAAATTGTTCCGCTGCGCTCTTGTATATTCGCGCGGGGTATGATATAATAAGGTATTCGGACGGATTTTGCCGCGTCCCGCGGCAGCCGCCGCCCGACCAGAAAGGAATACCGATATGAATTATCTTGTCCTGATCCCCGACGGCGCCGCCGACTATCCGATCGACGCCCTCGGCGGAAAGACTCCTCTTGAAGCCGCCGACAAACCGACGCTTGACCGCCTGGCCGCCGATTCCCTTGTCGGAACGGTCTCAAACGTGCCGGACGGCATGGTGCCGGAGAGCGACACCGCCAATCTCGCCATACTGTCCTACGATCCGAAGATCTACTCAAAGGGCCGCTCCCCGCTGGAGGCGGTCTCGATGGGGCTGGAGATGAAGCCGGGGGACATCGCCTTCCGCTGCAATGTCGTGACGCTCTCGGAGGAGCAGGCCTGCTATGACGACCGCATCATGCTCGACCACAGCGCCGACGAGATCACGACCGAAGAGGCTGCCGGGCTGATCCGCGCCGTCGCGGAGGTGCTGGGGACGGAGGAGCGCGCCTTTTATCCCGGCGTCAGCTACCGCCACTGCATGATCTGGCACTGCCCGCCCGCCTATCGGGAGTTCAACCGCCCGCACGACTTTCTCGGAGAGCGGGTCGGAGACAAGCTGCCCCCCGAGCCCTATGCCTCCCTGCTCCGCAGGAGCTACGAGATCCTGAACCGCCATCCCGTCAACGAGGCGCGCCGCGCAAGAGGACTTCGCCCCGCCAATTCCATCTGGCTCTGGAGCCCCGGTGCAAAGCCCGCCCTCTCCTCCTTCCGCGAGAAATGGGGGCTTGACGCCTCCGTCATCTCGGCAGTCGATCTCATCAAGGGGATCGGCCTCTGCGCCGGCATGGAGTCGATCGACGTCGAGGGGGCGACGGGAAACTACAAAACCAACTACAAGGGCAAGGCCGATGCCGCCATCGACGCCTTCCGCCGCGGGAAGGAGCTGGTCTATGTCCATGTCGAAGCGCCGGACGAATGCGGCCACCGCGCCGAGACCGGGAACAAGGTGACCTCGATCTCCCGGATCAGCGAGGAGCTTCTGAAGCCGATCCTGCACTTCCTCGATGCCTGCCGGGAGCCTTACGCGGTGATGGTGCTGCCCGATCATCCCACGCCGGTCTGCCGCCGCACCCATACCCGCGAGCCGGTTCCCTTCCTGATCTATCGCTCCGACCGTCGGCAGCAGGGCGTTTCCCGCTTCTGCGAGCGGGAAGCGGAGAAGACCGGCATCTATCTTCCCGAAGGCCATCGCCTGATGGCGCTGCTGACCGGGAAGGAACCGTCATAACGACATACGGCGCGCCGCCCCTCGCCGGGGCGCGGGCCGGGAAAGGTCACAGAGAATGGATAACAAAAAGCACAGCGGAGAGCCGTTGAACGGGGAGGGGATGACGGAGGAGCTTTGGGACGCCTTTTATGCCGCCGCCGGCGGGCAGCCCCGCAAGGAACGGCCTTCCGAAGGGAAGGATGCCCGCTCCGACGGAGAGAATCCCGCAGGGAAAGTCCCCGCCGACGGGATCACCCCCGCCGCTGCGGAGAACAGCGTCCCCGCCGGGGAGGGCTTCGTCCGGGAGGAGGATTTCTCCGATGAGAATGCCCGCTCCGACGGAGAGAACCCCGCCGGAATAATCCCCGACGACGGGGAAAATCCCGACGCGCCCGCCGAGCGCCCCGAAAAAAAACAGGGGACGGCCGCCGATCTCTACGACTGGCTGGAGATCTTCGCCGTCTCGGTCGCCATCGTCTTCTTCGTCTTTGCCTTTGTGGCGCGGGTGGCAGTGGTGGACGGCAGCTCGATGACCGACACCCTTAAGCACGGCGACAAGCTGCTGGTGCGGGAGCTTCTCTACACCCCGAAGCAGGGCGATATCATCGTCTGCCAATCGGAATTCTTCGGCTTCAACGAGCCGCTCGTCAAGCGTGTCATCGCCACCGAGGGACAGACCGTCCGCCTCGATCTTGAGGAATGGACCGTCTACGTCGACGGCGTGGCGCTGGAGGAGCCTTACATCAAGCGTCTTGCGGGGCAGAATATGCTCGGCTGGTCCTACGGCGAGGAATACGTTGTCCCGGAGGGACACCTCTTCGTCATGGGCGATAACCGCAACGGCTCCTTGGACAGCCGCGACGGAAACATCGGTCCGATCGACGAGCGATACGTCATCGGTCAGGTCGTCTTCCGCTTCCTGCCGCTTTCCTCCTTCGGGCCGCTCAATTAAACGAAAGGAGCGCATCATGCCCTCTGAGACGATCCAATGGTTTCCCGGTCATATGGCGAAAACCCGCCGGATGATGAAGGAAATGCTGCCGCAGATCGATCTTGTGATCGAGCTGCTCGACGCCCGCATCCCGATCAGCTCCCGGAATCCGGAGCTTCCCCGTCTGACGGGGAGCAAGCCGATCCTGACCCTGCTGACCAAGTCCTCCCTGGCCGATCCCGACGCCTCCGAGCGCTGGAGACGCGCCTTCGCCGCCGAGGGGAGAAGCTGCCTGTTCCTCGACAGCAGCAGCGGCAGCGGCATCAGCCGCATCCCCGACGCGATCCGGGGCGCGATGTCCGACAAGCTCCGCCGCTATGAGGAAAAGGGGATGGCGGGGAAGCAGCTCCGCGTCATGATCGCCGGCATCCCGAACGTCGGAAAATCCTCCCTCATCAATCGTCTGTCGGGCGGGAAGCGCGCCAGGGTCGAGGATCGTCCCGGCGTGACCCGCGACAAGCAATGGATCAACACCCCCTTCGGGATCGAGCTGCTCGACACCCCCGGCGTTCTGTGGCCGAAATTCGAGGATCAGACGGTGGGGGAGAATCTGGCAGTCACCGGCGCCATCCGCGGCGAGATCCTCGACACCGAGCGGATCGCCGCCATCCTCTGCCGCCGCCTCCGTCACAAATACCCCGCCCTGCTCGCCGCCCGCTACCGTCTGACCGAGGAGGAGCTTCGCGAGGGGGAGGATCATGAGCTGCTGGAGCGGATCGGAAGAAGACGGGGCTTCCTGATCGCCGGCGGCGAGATCGATACCGAGCGCACCGCCGTCATGCTGCTGGACGAATTCCGGGGCGGCAGGATCGGCAGGATCACCCTGGAGGAACCGTAACCATGCCCGATTATTCCGAAGAGGCCCGCTGCCGCTCCGAGGGCTATACGATCATCTGCGGCACCGACGAGGCGGGGCGCGGTCCGCTGGCCGGCAGCGTTTTTGCCGCCGCCGTCATCCTCCCCGACGGGCTTGTCCCCGAGGGGCTGGACGATTCGAAAAAACTCACCGAGCGCAGGCGCGAAAAGCTCTTCGACGTGATTCTGTCGGAGGCCGTCAGTTACGGCATCGCCTCCGCCTCGCCGGAGGAGATCGACCGCCTCAACATCCTCAACGCTGCCCTGCTCGCCATGCGCAGAGCCATCGCGCAGCTCTCCCCGCAGCCCGATTTCATCCTGATCGACGGCAATGTCACAAGGGGCTTTTCCCTCCCCTGCCGCGCCCTCGTGAAGGGAGATTCCCGCTCCGCCAGCATCGCCGCCGCCTCGGTTCTGGCCAAGGTCGCCCGCGACCGCTCCTGCCTTGAGCTGGATCGGCTCTATCCCGGCTACGGCTTTGCCGACCACAAGGGCTATCCCACCAAGGCGCACTACGAAGCGATCGCCCGCCTCGGCGTGCTTCCGGTCCACAGAAAATCCTTCCGCCTCTTCCGATAACGGCGGAAGCCCCGAAAGGATATCCGATATGAACAAGTCCGCACTGAAGGTAACGCTGGCGCAAAAGAGGCTCTTTGTCTTCGATCTCGACGGCACTGTCTATCTCGGCGGCAGGGTCTTTCCGTTCGCCGTCGATTTTATCCGCCGTCTGAGGCAGCGGGGCTCCCGCGTCCTCTTTTTCACCAACAACGCCTCCCACGATCCCGATTTCTACCGTCGGAAGCTCGAGGATATGGGCTTTGAGCCGCAGGAAAACGAAATCCTCACCTCCGGCGACGTGACGATCGCCTTTCTGAAGCGCCATCGGCCGGGGAAGAGCGTCTTCCTCGTCGGCACGCCCGCCCTTTGCCGTCAATTCCGGAAGAGCGGAATCCCCCTCTCGGAGGAGGGGGAGATCGTCGTCTCGAGCTTCGATACCACCCTGACCTACGGCAAGCTGGAGACCGCCTGCCGCCTGATCCGCGGGGGCGCCGAATTCCTCTCCACCCACCCCGATTTCAATTGTCCGACGGAGCAGGGCTTTATCCCCGACAGCGGCGCCATCTGCGCGCTCATCACCGCCTCGACCGGCGTTTCCCCCGTCTTTTTCGGGAAGCCCTGCCGCGCGGCCTTCGGGATGATCTGCGAGCTGACGGGGGAATCGGCGGAGCATCTCTGCGTATTCGGAGACCGCCTCTACACCGACATTGCCCTCGGAAAGCAGAACGGCGCGACCGCGCTGCTTGTGCTGACCGGCGAGACGACGGAGCGGGACGTCGAGGAGGCGGCGGAGAAGGATCGCCCCGATTTTGTCCTCCCCTCCCTTGCCGACGCAGCGGAGGCGCTTTTTCGAGACTGACGAGGCGCTTTCCCGCGACTGACGAGGCGCTTTCCCGCGACTGACGAGGCGCTTCCCCGACTGACGAGGCGCTCTTCCGCAGCTGACCGACAGCGCCGCCGCCCCCGCATTGCCCCCGTCTTTTTCGGGAAGCCCTGCCGCGCGGCCTTCGGGATGATCTGCGAGCTGACGGGGGAATCGGCGGAGCATCTCTGCGTTCCGAGACCGCCTCTGCACCGACATTGCCCCCGGAAAGCAGAACGGCGCGACCGCGCTGCTTGTGCTGACCGGCGGGACGACGGAGCGGGACGCTTCCTTTTTGCCCCATTCCTCTTCATTTTGATCTCACGCCGACATTCCGATGACATCTTTTTGCTGTCATTCCGTCTTCTTCTGATTTCACTGCCGTTGTCACACCGCTGTACGGCTCCTTGCGGGCCGCAGCCATTTTGGAGGAAACCGAATTATGAAACGTTCCGAAATCAACAGACTGATGAAAGAGGCGCTGGCCTTTATCGATCAAATGGGCTTCCGCCTGCCCCCCTTCGTCTTTTGGTCGCCGCAGGATTGGGCGGACAAGGGTCCGGAATACGATGAGCTGCGCGACAATATGCTGGGGTGGGACATCACCGACTTCGGCAGCGGGGAGTTCCGCCGGGAGGGGCTGCTGCTCATCACCCTCCGCAACGGCAATCTCTTCCGCCCCGCCTACACCAAGCCATACGCCGAAAAGCTCCTCATCGCCGGGGAGGAGCAGGTCACACCCTATCACTATCATCCGAACAAGATGGAGGACATCATCAACCGCGGGGGCGGGAATCTGATCTGCCGTCTCTACAACTGCGCCCCCGACGGGCAGGAATTTGACAGCTCCGACGTCACCGTCAGCTCCGACGGACGCAACTTCACCATGCCCGCCGGCAGCGAGATCCGCCTCACTCCCGGTCAGAGCATCACCCTGCTGCCGGGGCAGTACCACAGCTTCTGGGGGGAGAAGGGCAGCGGCGCCGTCCTGCTCGGGGAGGTTTCCAAGGTCAACGACGACACCGTCGACAATCATTTCTACCGCCCGACCGGCCGCTTCCCGGCAATCGAGGAGGACGAGCCGCCGCTTCATCTGCTGGTGACCGATTACCCCGCCTCCCCCACGGTCAAATCGGCTGATTGACAAAACGCTCCGCCGTATGGTATAATGATAGTCCCAAAACCCGAAAAAGCCCGCCCTTTGCCGAATGCCGCCGAATAAAGGCGCTCGCGGCGGCCGGCCGGCTGCTCTCTCATCGCAGGGCTTTTCCCGCGGCGGCATCGTCTGCCGCCCATCCTGACAGAAAGGACGCAACAGCATGACAGTTAGCTTCTCGGATTTTCTCTCGCTTGTGGTATCCGACCCCATCGTGGCGGTCACCGCGCTCCTGACCCTCGGCGTGATCCTCGTCAACGGCTGGACCGACGCCCCGAACGCCATCGCCACCTGTGTCTCGACGCGCGCCATGAAGCCCCGCGCGGCGATCCTGATGGCGGCAGTCTTCAATTTCCTCGGGGTTTTCGTCATGACGCTCCTCAACGCCAAGGTCGCCGCCACCATCTACAACATGGTGGATTTCGGGCAAAACGCGAGGGAGGCGACGCTGGCGCTCTGCGCGGCGCTGGTCGCCATCGTGGTCTGGGCGACGCTGGCCTGGAAATTCGGCATCCCCACAAGCGAAAGCCATGCCCTGATCGCCGGGCTGACCGGCGCCGCCATCGCCATGCACGGCGGTCTTGACGGCGTCAACGGCGGGGAATGGCTCAAGGTCGTCTACGGCCTGATCTTCGCCTCGGTGCTGGGCTTCGGCTTCGGCTTCCTCTCGGTCAGGCTGACCGAGCTGCTCTTCCGCCGTGCCGACCGCACCAAAACCACCGGCTTCTTCCGCGGCGCGCAGATCTTCGGCGGCGCTTCGATGGCCTTTATGCACGGGGCGCAGGACGGGCAGAAGTTCATGGGCGTCTTCCTCCTCGGCGTCTTCCTCGCGTCGGGTCAGACCGGCATGTCGGATTTCAGCATTCCCCTCTGGCTGATGATCCTCTGCTCCCTCGTCATGGCGCTGGGAACCTCCATCGGCGGCTATCGGATCATCAAATCGGTCGGCATGGACATGGTCCGCCTTCAGACCTATCAGGGCTTTTCCGCCGATCTGGCGGGGGCGCTCTGTCTCCTTGTCGCCTCCCTTACCGGCATTCCCCTCAGCACCACCCACACCAAAACCACCGCCATCATGGGCGTCGGCGCCTCCAAGCGTCTCTCCGCCGTCAACTGGGGTGTCGTGCGGGAGATGGTGCTGACCTGGGTGCTGACCTTCCCGGGCTGCGGCCTGCTCGGC